>NZ_JBIAZA010000017.1:122899-233612 GCF_042898655.1 Streptosporangium sp. NPDC000396 | reverse complement strand
TGGTCGGCGTAGACGGCGACGCTGGCCAGTCCGGCGTCTCTGCAGGCGCGGGCGATCCGCACGGCGATCTCACCACGATTGGCGATCAGGACCTTGTTGAAATGACGGCTCATCACGGCCTTCACAGCGTGGACGGTGTTGACAGGGAGCACGGGGACCGGTGGCCGTGCGGCCTTCGGCGCCTTTCCGGCGGGCCTCCGCGGCGCGGCGCGAAAGCGGGGTCCTGTCCCGGTCGTGGCAGGTCGTCGATCACCGGGTCGGCTGGATCAGCGAGCATGAGCACTCCTGCGAGTCGATACTTCGGATACGGCCCGGGCATGGTTCAGGCGGTGGCGGAACCGCCGAGTTCGAGGCTTGACGGCAGGTCGGCGCGCCGGGTGATGTTCAGCTTGCGATAGGTCCGCGTCAGGTGCTGTTCCACCGTACTGATCGTGATGTAGAGCTTCCCCGCGATCTCGCGGTTGGTGTAGCCGGCGGCTGCCAGAACGGCGACCCGGCGCTCGGCGTCGCTCAGGACCCTGGTCGGCGCGGTCACCGTGGAGATGCCGGAGCCACCGCTGTCCCCGTCCCGGGAGAGCGCCCTGGCCAGGGGCTCGGCGTGGCATTCCTGAGCCGCGGCGTGCGCCCGCCCCGCGATCGTCCCGGCCCGCCTGTACTCGCCGAGCGCGTAGTAGGCCTCGACGAGGTCGAAGAGCGCCCTGGCCAGCTCATACCGGTCCCCGCTCGCCTGTAGCAGCTCGGCCGCCTGGCGGAGCAGCGCGGGCCGGTGACCCACCTCACCGGTGGCCGCCAGCAGGCGCACGGCGATGCCGTGAACCCTGGGCATCGCAGGGCCGCAGCGCCTGATCTGCTCATCGAGCAGGTGGCGTGCCTGTTCCGGCCGTCCCAGGCGCAGGCAGGCCTCCGCGGCGTCGGTCCGCCAGGCGACGAGTCCGGGCACGTCGAGGTCCCATCTGCCCATCAGCTCGCCGCAGAGCTGGAAGTCGCGCAGCGCCAGCGCCGGGTGGTCGGTCGCCAGGCTGTAGCGGCCTCTGGCGTGCAGGTAGTGCAGGCCGTACCGGGTCTGGAACATGGCGTCGGGCACGGGGTGGTCGAGCTGCCCGTGGACGGCGTCGTACTTGCCCATGGCCGTCGAGGACAGGACCAGGCTGCTCAGCGGCCCGCCGACGGCGACACCCCAGCTGCTCGGGGGGACGATGTCCAGGGCGAGAAGCGCGTGGTGTTCGGCGCCCGGCATGTCCCCCTGGCGAATCGCGATCTCGGCCCGGATGGCGGCGAGCCTGGCCTGCCGGCTCGGGGCGTGCCGCGAGGTGGCCTCCATGGTGAAGAGGTCGCACCACGGGGCGGCCTTGTCAGGCCGTCCGGCGTAGGTGAGTGCCAGGAGCGCGCTCTCCACGGTGTCCATTGACATCTCGTCGAGGCGGCAGCCGCGCAGGATCCGCTCGACCGCGTTCACGACCTCCTCACGCGGGCCTCTGGCGAGCACGTCGGCGAGTGCGAGGGCGGCGTCCAGCCGGCGGTTCGCCGCCACCGACACGATGGCCGCACGGCCCTCACCGGTCGTCTGACGCAGGTGGGTGAGGAAGGGGGGATGGGTGGAACGCAGCCACGGGCGGGCGATGACGAGTTCTGTCATCGTCTCGGGGTCCATGTCGTCGCCCGCGCCGTTCAGGTGCTCAAGCACGTCCCGCGCGTCTTCGAACCGGCCGTGCCACAGCAGCGCCCGCGCCAGGACCACCGCGTCACTCCCCCGGAGATGACCACGCTGCATCGCGTCGGCCAGCTCTGCGAGGTGACCCGCGGGGGCACCCGGATTGATCCGCCACTCGGCGCGCACGAGCATGGTGATGATCTTCATGCGCTGCTGCTCGTCGGCGCATTCGCGCCACGCCAGCCGGAGGTAGGCCACGGCCGACTCCACGCACCCCTCGCGCAGGGCGTTCCTGGCCGCGTCCTCCAGCACGGAGACGACCCAGGGGGCGTCGACCCGGCTCGCCTGGAGGAGGTGGTCGGCGACCGTCGTCGTGGAGGCGCCGGCGTCGTAGGCCAGTTCCGCCGCCCGGTGATGCAGTTCCATCCACTCCTGGGCGTCCACCTCGGCCAGTACGGCGGTGCGGGCCGCCTCGTGCCGGAAGCGCCCCTGAACGAGCAGGCCCGCGACGGTGAGGGAGTGCAGCGCCTGCGTGACGATCATCGGACCGACCCCGAGCAGCCGGGCGAGGAGGTCGGGCTCGCCGAGAACCGCGAGTCCCCGTGCCACCTGAAGCATCTGCGGTTCACCGCGGTGCAGGCACGACAGTACGGCCTGGCCGTACCGGTCGCCGACGACGAACTCCCGCGGCGGCTCTTCGCCGGCGGACCGCAGGGCGTCCTGGTAGTCGTCCACCAGCGCCCCGGCCAGCAGCGGGTTGCCGCCGCTGAGCGCGTACCAGTCTTCGGAGAACCGCTCGGCCTCCTCCCGCCCCACCCGCTCGGCCACCAGCGACATGACCCCCGCCCGGGAGAGCGGGGCGAGCTGGATGCGGCGGCAGTGGGGCTGGCGGAGCAGCTCGGTCTGGAAGAAGGTCTCGGTGGACCGCCCATGGTCGGAGTGGCTGAAAACCGCCACGATCCTGGCGAATCTCACACGCCGCGACAGGTAGGCGAGACAGAGCAGGGACGCGCGGTCGGCGTGGTGCACGTCGTCGACGACGATCATCAGCGGATACCGTTCCGACAGCTCCAGCAGTATGGTGCACAGAGCGTGGACGATCTGGGCGTCGACCTGTTCGAGGGTCTCCGCCCGGGGGTCGGACGACATCACGGTGCGGGTGCCCTCGTCCAGCAGGGCCATGGCCCGCTCGCGCTCCTGTGCCACCAGCGGCGCGTCCTGGATCAGCTGGCCGATCACGCCCAGCGGCAGGTCGCGCTCCGCGTACGACCCCGTCGCCGTGATGGCCAGGGTGCCGAGCTCGATGGCCTGTTCCGCGAAGTCGTGCAGCAGTTCGCTCTTACCCGTCGCGACGGCGCCGCCGACCAGCGCGACCCTCCCCTTGCCCATCACCGCGTTGGCGAGCAGCCCCTCAAGGGAGGCCATCGCCTCGTCTCTTTCAAACAGGCTCATGATCAGCCCTCGTTCCATGAGGAATGCTTGCGTGGTTCAGAACCGCAGCGTTCGGCCGGACGGGGTGCGCAGGTCCAGCGAGTCGCGCGCCGGCCTCTGCCGCTTTCCGGGCTTCCGCTTCCCGAGCTGAGCTCGCCGCATGGTCTTCGTACCTTTCGATCTCCGCCGCCGCCCGGTCGGGCGACACTAGGGACGCTAGGCCTGAGCGGTTTTCATCCGCCATCGGACGGCTATCGCCGGCTCGTGGCGGCCAGTGGCGCGGCGGTCTCCCCGCCCCTGGCGGGCATGCGCTTGAGGCGTGCCCTGATGACGGCGGAACGCACCGCCGCGAGGGAGGCCGTCTCGACGTCCCGATCGATGCCCACACCCCAGGAGGTCCGCCCGTCCGCCCGGCACTCCGCGTAGACGGCCACGTTCGCGCCCGCGCCGCGGCCCTGGCCGGCGGATCCGGTGTGGTGCACGGCCCGCACGTCGAAGCCCCAGCGGGTGAGCGTGGCCCGCACGGACTGGACGGTGTCCGCCCTGCCCGGGCCGACGTCGAAGCTCCCGCCGTCGATGTGGAGGCGGGTCGTCACCAGCTCGGCACCGGAGGCGAGAGGGACGGGCAGATCGGAGGTCGAGAGGTATTCGCGCTCGAAAAGCCGCCCGACCCGGTCCGGCGTGATCTCCCCGCCTTCGGCGTCGGCCTGCGACTGGACCACGTGCGCGAAGTCGATCTGCAGGTCCCGGGGAAGGTTCAGCCCGTGCCAGGCACTCATGACGTAGGCCACCCCGCCCTTGCCGGACTGGCTGTTGATGCGCACGACGGCCTCGTAGGTGCGGCCCACGTCTTCGGGATCGAGTGGCAGGTACGGCATCTCCCATGGGAGATCTCCGATGCCGGAGCCCGTCCGGGCGGCTTCGCGCTCCAGGGCGTCGAAGCCTTTCTTGATCGCGTCTTGGTGCGAGCCCGAGAACGAGGTGTAGACGAGATCGCCGCCGTAGGGGTGGCGGGGGTGGACGGGCAGGCCGTTGCAGTGCTCCACGACGCGGCGGATCTCGTTGATGTCGGAGAAGTCGATGCCGGGGTCGACCCCGTGAGTGAACATGTTGAGCCCCAGGGTGACCAGGCAGACGTTGCCCGCCCTCTCCCCGTTGCCGAACAGGCAGCCCTCGATCCGCTCCGCTCCCGCCAGGAGAGCCATCTCGGCTGACGCGACGCCCGTGCCCCGGTCGTTGTGCGGGTGGACCGAGAGGCAGACGTGTTCCCTTCTGGAGAGGTTCCGGCTCAGCCATTCGATCTGGTCCGCGAAGACGTTGGGCAGTGAGCGCTCGACGGTCGTGGGGAAGTTGAGGATGATCTCGCGGCCCGGCTCGGGCTGCCAGACGTCCATGACGGCCTCGCAGACCTCGAGGGAGAAGTCCGGCTCGGTGTCGTTGAACAGCTCGGGAGAGTACTGGAAGCCGAGGTCGCAGTCGTCCAGCGTCCTTTCGGCGTACTTCATCATCAGCCGGGTTCCCCGTACGGCGAGGTCCTTGCACTCGTCCCGGCTCATGCCGAACACCACACGCCTGAACAGCGGCGACGTCGCGTTGTACAGATGGATCGTGGCGCGCGGCGCCCCCTTGAGGCTCTCCACGGTGCGCCTGATCAGCTCGTCCCGGGCCTGCACGAGCACCGAGATCCGCACGTCGCCGGGGATGCGGTCCTGCTCGATCAGCATGCGCAGGAAGTCGTGGTCGTCCTGGCTGGCGACCGGGAACCCCACTTCGATCTCCTTGTAGCCCATGCCCACCAGGAGCTCGAACATCGCCAGCTTGCGATCGGGGGACATGGGGTTGGCCAGCGACTGGTTTCCGTCGCGCAGGTCGGTCGAGAGCCAGCGCGGCGCGGAGACGATGGTGTTGTTCGGCCAGGTTCGCCCATGAAGAGTGATCGGCCTGAACGCGCTGTAGCGCCCGGCCGGCGACCTCGTGGTCTTCACTGACGGTTTCCCTTCTCTCACGTGCGCGTAGGTCAATCGCCCAAACCGAAATACGTTCGGCCCGCCTCGGCCAGACTTCCGGAGCGCACTATCGGCGCGCCTTCGCCCGGCTATTCGCCCACCGCCGCAACGGACGACCGATATTCCGTGACTATCGGCGCAATATTGCAGTCAGAGACACGGCGTCACGGCGATAGGGGCAAATACTTGACGAAATATCTAACTATTTGTCAGGAAAATCCATCAACACTGACCTGAACTGCGCTAATGGCAGGCCGGAAGCGATCCGATAATGACCGGATGGCGGTGGCTGTGACGTTGAGAACGCAGCAGCGAATCGGCTGGCATCTCAGGCCACCGCGACGAGACAGAGGACCGTAGAAATGAGCGACTCCAACAACAGCCGCATCTTCCGCCTCGCCCTCTCCGCCATTATCGTCATCGCGGGCATGGCGGCCACGAGGGCCGTCGCCACCGGAACTGCAATCGCCGGAGCCGCGGGGGTCCACACCCTCGCCTTCACCTCGATCCCCGTCCCCGCCTCTTTCGCCAAGGTGAACGGCGAGCCGTGGGGCGGCTCGTGAAGTGAGCGTCGCGGGCGGCATCGGCCACCCACACGGCCGGAGACCCAGTTGTCTCCGGCCGTTTTCTCTTCCTCGCAACCATGAGGTTACGGGGACAAAACGGCGAGCGAACTCATTGCGAGTGCACGGGTTCCCCCTGGCACGCAATCACCTGAAGTAGTACCATCCACACGAAAACGACACATCACACACAGGTGACTCAGATATCGGTAGGATCATTGGTCGCGAAGTCGCGAGGACACCGGTGACAATAGCTGTCACGAGACGGATCTTCCTGGAGTTGAACAACTGATGCTTCTCCCGTCTCGGGAAGTATGAAGACTTTCGCACGAGGTTGGGGTTACGGGTTCTCTTCGAGGAGATGCGGGTGGACTTTCGCATTCTGGGACCTCTTGAGATCGCCGTAGGGGGCCAGCGGCTGGATCTCGGGGGCATCAGGCAACAGACCGTGCTGGCCGTCCTCCTCCTCGACACCAACCGGGCGGTCACCATCGGCCGGCTCATGGAGGCCATCTACGGAGACGATCCGCCGACCACCTCGCGAGCCCAGGTGCAGATCTGCATATCCGCGCTCCGGCGGCTGTTCGCCTCCCACGGCAGCCCCGACATCATCTCCACCCAGTCCCAGGGCTACGCGATCCAGGTCGACGGCGATCAGATCGACTCCCACCGCTTCGAGACGCTCATCCTCCAGGCCCGGCGCGCCCGCGAGGCGCGAAGCCTCGACGAGGCGGTGAAGCGCTATCGGGAGGCGCTGTCGCTCTGGCGCGGGCCGGTCCTGGACGGCATCGAGAGCAGGCTGGTGCAGTCGGCGGCGAGCAGGCTCGCCGAGCACCGGATCACGGCGAACGAGGATTGCATCCAGCTCGAACTGGATCTCGGCAAACACCATGAGCTGGTCGGCGAGCTCACCGAGCTCGTGGAGGAGCATCCGTTGCGAGAACGGCTCCGCGGCCAGCTGATGACGGCCCTGTACCGTTCCGGACGCCAGGCGGAGGCCCTGCAGGTTTACCGGCTCGCCCGGCAGACCATGGTCGAAGAGCTGGGGATCGAACCCAACGAGCGGCTCCAGCAACTCGAATACGCGATCCTCACCTCCGACGAGAGCCTCGACCTTCCGGCGCAGCCCGTCCAGACCATCGACGAGCCGCCCATCCACGTTCCGAGCGCTCCCAGCATGTTGCCCGCCGACATCGCCGACTTCACCGGCCGCACCAAGCAGATCGACGACATCCGCGAGCGGCTGACGCTCGCCTCCGACGATCGATCCCGCTTCGCCGTACCGATCATCGCGATCGTCGGGAAACCGGGGATCGGGAAGACCACCATCGCGGTGCACGCCGCGCACAGCGTCGCCGAGCACTTCCCCGACGGCCAGCTCTTCGCCGACCTGCACGGCGGCGTCTCCCGCCCCACCAGCCCGATGCAGGTGCTCGAACGCTTCCTCCGCGTGCTGGGCGTACCGGGCACCGCGCTCCCCGACGGCCTGGAGGAGCGGGCGGAGATGTATCGGGCCCTGCTCGCCGACCGCAGGATGCTCATCGTGCTGGATGACGCAGGCAACGAGAGCCAGGTCCTGCCGCTGTTTCCCGGCAATCCCGCCTCCGCCGTGATCATCACCAGCCGGAGCCGGCTCGCCGGGCTGGCCGGTGCGGCCCACATCGATGTGGAGGTCTTCGACTCGAACCAGTCGATGGATCTCCTCTCCCGCATCGCCGGAGCCGATCGGGTGCAGTCCGAGGCGGAGTCCGCCGCGGCGCTCGCCGAGCTCTGCGGCCAGCTTCCCCTGGCGCTCCGCATCGCCGGCGCGCGGCTCTCCGCGCGTCCTCACTGGAGCATCGAGCAGCTGGTCGGACGGCTCGAAGACGAGACCCGCCGGCTCGACGAGCTCAAGCACGGCGACATGGGGATCAGGGCCAGCATCTCGCTGACCTATGAGAGCGTCAGCGACGACGCCCGGCGGCTTTTCCGCCGGTTGGCGATCCTGGACTCCCAGATCTTCTCCGCCTGGATCAGCTCGGCCCTCCTCGACCAGCCGCTGCCCGACGCGCAGGATCTGCTGGACGATCTGGCCGACGCGCAGCTGGTCGAGACCACCGGGGTCGGGCGCGGAGTGCACACCCAATATCGGTTCCACGACCTCATCCGGGTGTTCGCCCGGGAGCGCCTGGCCGCGGAGGAGTCCGCCACCGAGCGCAGCGCGGCGCTGGGCCGGGTGCTGGGAGGCCTGCTCTTCCTCGCCGAGGCGGCCCGCCGCCGGGAGTACGGCGCGGACATCCTGCTCCACAGCAAGGCTCCCGTCTGGTCGCTGCCCCCGAAACTGGTCGACCGGCTGGTCGCGGAGCCGCTCTCCTGGTTCGAGCGCGAACGCATGATCCTGATCTCCGGGATACGCCAGGCGGCACAGGCGGGTTTCGTCGAGCTCTGCTGGGGTCTGGCGGCCAACGCGGCGACGTTCTTCGAGTCCCGGGTCTACCTCCACGACTGGCGGGAGACCCACGAGATCGCGCTGGCCGCCACCCTGCAGGCGCAGGACAGGCGCGGCCAGGCCGCGGTCCTCTACTCGATGGGCTCGCTCTCCATCACCGAGCAACGGTTCGACGACGCGCAGCGCGACTTCGAAGCGGCGGTCGAGCTGTTCCAGGAAGTCGGCGACGACCGGGGAATGGCCCTGGCCATCCGCAACATCGGGTTCCTCGACCGGATGAACGGCCGGTTCGAGGACGCGACGGCGCACTACGAACGGGCGCTGGAGATATTCCGCGAGACCGGCGACCAGGTCGCCGCGGCCTACGCCCTTCACAACCTGGCCCAGCTCAAGCTGGATTCCGACGACCTCGGCGGTGCCAAACGCCTGCTCTCCGAGGCCTTGCGGCTCAGCGGGAACGGCGGAAGCAGAAGGGTGAGGGCCCAGGTCCTGCACCGGATGGGCGACACCCATCTCCAGGCGGGCGAACCCGCTCTCGCGGCCCAGATGTTCGACGAGGCGCTGACCGTCGTCAGAGACATCAGCGACCCCACAGGAGAGGCGTACGCCCTGCACGGGCTGGGCGTCGCGCGGCTGCGGCAGGGCAAGCTCGCCGACGCGGAGGCGGCGCTGCGCCATGCCCAGATGCTGGCCAGCACGTCCAACCAGCGGCTCGCGGAGGCCCGGGTGCTGGTCGGGCTGGGTGAGCTGGCTCTCGCGAACAGCGATCCGGCACAGGCGGTGGCCCACTTCCAGCAGGCCCTGTCCCTGTTCCACGGGATACGGGTTCCGTTCCACGAGGCCCGCGCCCTCATCATGCTCGGCGACGCCCACATGGCCGCCGGAGACAGCACCGCGGCACGTGACGCGCTGGCTGAGGCGCTGGCTCTGACCGACAGGCTGGATCCGCCGGAGGCGGAGCGGATACGGGAGCAGCTCTCCGAGGGGCTGCTGGGCCTGCAGGAGTGACACGCACGGATCCTCCTGGTGGCGTGGGACGGTGATGGCCGCCGATATCAAGCTATGAGCGGGTCGATGGCGGGAGAACCCCTGTTCACCCCTTCAGGGGAGGGGTAGGGGTTGAACCCGGTGTCCGCCGCTGGGATTTTCGGCTGTGTGGGCATCGGATGTCCCCCGCCGGGCAGTTGCTCGCATGGCGCCCGCACCAACCTGCCGGAATCCATCCAGCACATGTGGAACTCATCGTGCAGCCAAGGAGCCCGTCGTGCCCACGCTCTCCCTCCAGCCCACACAGGTGAAAGTCGCGGAGTCCGCCCTCTCGGCCGGGGCCCAGTTCGTTCACACCGCGGAATTTCATCGATGGTTCGCCGGAGTCGCCGGGCGCATGTCCATGAATGTGGACCGGATCGCGCTCGACCGGTTGACCGGCTGGAACCGCGACGTCCTGACCGGAAACATCGGCCACCGGAGTGGGCGGTTCTTCACCGTCGAGGGCCTTGGCGTCCACTTTCCGGGGGCTCCGGTCGCTGATTGGACCCAGCCGATCGTCAACCAGCCCGAGGCGGGAGTCCTCGGCATCCTCCTCAAGGAGTTCGACGGGGTCCTGCACTGCCTGATGCGGGTGGAGAACGAGCCCGGCAACCGCAACGGCCCGCAGCTGTCACCCACGGTGCGGGTCAGGTGGAGCGACTACACGCGCGTGCGCCAGGGTGAGGCGGTGCCCTATCTTGAGCACTTCAGGCAGGCGTCCCCGCACGACGTGATAGCCGACGTGCGCCATTTCGAACAGGGCTCCTGCTTCTGGAGGCGCAGCCGGAAAATGATCGTGGAGGTCACCGACGACGTCGGGCTCCTGGACGGTTTCTGCTGGCTGACCCTGGGACAGGTGCACGAACTGCTCACCGTTCCGGATCTGGTGAGCATGGACGCTCGCACGGTGCTGTCCTGTGTGCCCTTCTCCGGCGCCGACCTGACCGGGACGTTCGCCTCCGGGGTGGGCGACGGGTTCCGGACCTCGCTCATCAGATCCTGCAACCCGGCCGAGGGCGCCCTGTACGGCACCGGCGACATCCTGAGATGGATCACCAGGGCACGCGGCCAGGCCGGCGTCCGCGCGCAGCGGATCCCCCTCAACGAGGTACGGCGATGGCACCAGGTCGACGGGAGGATCTCCCATGAGACCGGCAGGTTCTTCGACGTCGTCGGCGTGAGCGTCGACGACGGCGACCGCGGGATCAGCGGCTGGACGCAACCCATGATCGAGCCCGTCGGCACGGGGATCGTCGCGTTCCTGGTCAAGCAGATCGACGGGGTGCTCCACGCGCTGGTGCACGCGCGCGTCGAGCCGGGTCACGCGGACGTGGTCGAGCTGGCGCCGACCGTGCAGTGCATCCCGGAGAACTACGATCACCTTCCTGCCCGGGCACGCCCGCTTTTCCTCGACGAGGTGCTGGGGGCCAGGCTCAGCCAGATCAGGTTCGACACGATCCTGCCGGAGGAGGGCGGGTGCTTCTACGGCGCCCGCAACCGCTATCTCATCGTCGAGACGGACGGCGATCCCGGTTTCGGCCACCCCGGCTTCCGCTGGATGACCGCACATCAGCTCGGGGAGCTGCTCCACCACAGCCATTACCTGAACGCGCAGGCACGCAGCCTGAGCACCTGCCTGCACAGCCTGTCCACAACCTGGACGGCACTTCACGTGTAGGTGGACTGGACGGCACTTCACGTGTAGGTGGAAAGGCCATGAAGGTCATACTCCACCCATAAAACGTCACGTCCGCAGGAGCGCAGGCGCCGTTTCCGTCGCACACGATAGAGATCATGACTACGAAACGGCTGTATCAGGGCACAGGCCCCGGGCCGATCACAACGGACGGTTGCGCGGTCGACTACTACGCCATGCTCACCCCCAACGGGGAGCCGGAGCTCATCCACGCCGCGATCCCGGAGGGCGCGGCCATCCTGGAGCTCGGCGCGGGCACGGGGCGGATCACCCACAGCCTCCTGGCACTCGGACACGAGGTGGTCGCGGTCGACGAGTCACCGGAGATGCTTGAGCACATCAAGGGCGCCGAGACGGTCCGTTCCCCCATCGAGACCCTGGCCCTGCCGAGAAAGTTCGACGTCGTGCTGCTCATGTCGTTCGTGATCGAGACGGCCGACGACGGACTCCGCGCCGCGTTCCTGCGCACCTGCCGCGAGCACGTCGCCGACGACGGCTGCGTGATCCTGCAACGCAAAGCTCCCGAGTGGTATGACACGATCCAGCCCTTCGAGCAGGTCACCGATGATGGCCGTATCGTCCGCATGACGAACCTCAGCCACCCGGAACCCGGCCTCCTCTCCGCCACCATGGAGTACACCGTGGGCGAGCGGCGCTGGACCCACTTCTTCGTCAGCAGGCGCCTTGAGGACGACTTCCTCGAGCAGGCGCTCAACGAGGCGGGCCTGACGATGTCCGGATTCCTCGAGGGGGACCGGGGGTGGGTGCGCGCCGTACCCCGCTGACCGCCCCTGCCGGGCCCGGACCGCGAGGATGGAGTTCGCCGGGGAGCGGGATGGCGCCGAGGCCGGCGTACGGATGGCCGGGTGACGCGGGGCCGGGCCGACGAACCGGTTGTCAGGGCCACGTCGAACTACCTACGTAGGTAGTCCCGGGACTACCTACGTAGGTATGAATACGGGTATTTATCCCGTTTCGCCCTCACCTTGCCGAGAGGGATGTTGATCAGACCAGATAAGAGTTCCTCCCCAGCAGCAAAGGATCAAGGTAGGAACCATGTGTCAGCATCAGCCCCAATGTCCTCCTGCGAATGCTCCTGATCATGAGGCCGCGATACTCGTGGCCTTCCACCCAGAGCAAGGCTGGGGATTGCTCTGCAACGGTGTGGTGCTCTTCGACGACACCGGCGAACTGATGCCTGACGGACGCAGCGTCCCCGCCCACCGCAGTTCCTGGGGGCAGGCGGCATGAACCTGCTCCCCGCTCGCGCCGATCAGCGGACGAGCACACCGCACCCGCGAACGAGCCCGTCGATCATCCAGGAGAAGCCGCACACACGCGCCTGGCGCCGGTGCAAGGCCGTCCTTCACCGGCTCGGCGTCGGAAGCACCCCGGGTAACCGGAGAGCCTCCTGGCTGTTGGCGCCCGAACCGTACTCCGTGCGGAGGGCACGCCGCCTGACCTCCGCCCGGCTGACCGAGTGGGGACTCGACGAGCAGAGCCCGATCGCCGAGCTGCTCGTCAGCGAGCTGGTCACCAACGCCATGTACCACGCGCGGGGAAGGATCACGCTCACCCTCTCCCTCCAGGAGGGTTTGCTGCGCTGCGAAGTCGAGGACGCCGACCCCGTGCTGCCCCGCCCCCACCTGGCCCACCACGACGAGGAGGGAGGGCGCGGGCTTCACCTGATCGAGCTGCTGTCCTGCTGCTGGGGCAGCGCCCGCACGCCCACGGGCAAAGCCGTCTGGTTCGAGCTTCCCGCACAGGCCCCCGCGGAGATCGAATCCTGAACCATCCTGTGGCTCCCCCCTCTCCCCCGATGAGACGCCGGGGCCGGCGAGGTCACCACAGAGCGCGGCTCCGGCGTCTCGTCACGACCTCAGGTTCCGGGTGGATGATCGTTATCCGCGTTCCGGTGACTCTCGCTGACCCAGGCGGCGATCTGGGTGCGCGAGTTGAAGCCGAGCTTGTTCAGGATGTGCTCGACATGCCCCTCGGCGGTGCGCTGGGAGATCACCAGCGCGGCCGCGATCTCCTTGTTGCTCATCCCCTGCGCCACGAGCTGGGCGATCTCCGTCTCCCTGCGGGTCAGCGGAGCCGATCTCGCCTTCCCCGCCGTCGGCCCTTCCCCGGGCGCGCCTTCTTCTAGGGCGAGGGAGAGCGCCTCGTCGTAGGACAGCCTGGTACCTTGCCTGACAGCCATGGTGAAGGACGTTTCGCCGAGGGCCTGGCGAGTACAGGCCTCGCACTCGTCGTGGTAGTGCGCCAGATGCCCGAATCCGGACAGGGAAGCCCCGGTCGCCTGCCAGACCGTCTCCAGGGCTCCCAGCAGCCGGGCCGCCCTCTGGTACTGCTTCTCCGTCGCCGCGATCCAGGCCAGCACCTCCAGATTGACCCCCCCGCCCAGGGGGTCGTCGAGCGAGCGGTTGAACCTCAGGCTCTCCTTCTCAAGCTCGGCCGCCCGCCGGGTATCGCCCTGACGCCACACCTCGACACCGAGCGCCATCATCGTGTACGCCCTGTGCCAGCCCTCCCCGTGGGCGTCGCACACCGCGAGGCACTCCTCTCCGGCGGAGATCGCCCTGGCCGAATCGCCCCGGAAAGAGTGGGCCAGGGAGAGCCTGATGAGCGACAGTGCCAGGCCCACCGGGTCTCCGGTGCCGCGGTGGCGCGCCACGGCCTCCTCGTAGAACACGATCGCCGGCTCGACCTCCCCCCGGTGCATCGCGGCCATCCCCGAATACAGCGCGACATAGGCCAGCACCGACTCCTGTCCCAGCCGCTCCCCCAGCACCCGGGCCTCCTCCAGCATCACCTCGGCCGAAGCGATGTCAGCCTGGATGATCGCCAGCCAGCTGTCGGCCCACAACGCCCGCGCCCGGACCTCATCCGGCTCGGCCACCACGCCAAGCCCCTGATCCAGCCAGCGGCGTCCCTCACCGAGGTAGTAACTCGTGATCCAGTGGTAGAGCAGGTCCGTGGCCATACCCAGACCGGCCGCCACCTCCCCCGGATCGGCAAAGCAGTGTTCCAGGGCGGCGCGCAGGTTGGCGTGCTCAAGCTGCAACCTGCCGAACCAGGCCACCTGGGACGAGCCGAACCGTTGCGCGTGCGCCTGCGCCGCCAGTTTCCGGTAGTAGGTGCGATGCCGCTGTAGCAGCGCGGCTTCCTGTCCCAGCTCACGCAACCGCTCCCGGCCGTACTGGCGGATCGTCTCCAGCAGCCGGTACCGCACCGACGACGGGCTGGACGGGCTGTCCTCCCGGATCAGAACGGACTTGTCGATCAAGCCGATCACCAGGTCGACGACCTCTTCGCGGGGGACACCGTCCCCGGAGCAGACCGCCTCGGCCGCGTCCAGGTCCAGGCCGTCGGCGAACACCGAGACGCGCGCCCACATCAACCGCTCCTGCTCGGTGCACAACCCGTAACTCCAGTCGATCAACGCGCGCAACGTCTGCTGGCGCGGCAACGCGGCCGGTGACCCCGCGGTGAGCAGGCGGAACCGGTCGTCCAGCCGGGCCAGCAGCTGCTCGACGGAGAGGGCCCGCAGCCGCACGGCCGCCAGCTCGATCCCGAGCGGGATGCCGTCAAGGCGACGGCAGATCCGCTCCACCGCGTCCCGGTTGGCCTCGGTGAGCGCGAACCCCGGCAGAACGGCTCCCGCCCGCTCGACGAACAGCTGCACGGCGTCGGAGTGCGCGACCGATCCGGAGGAGGGTCTCGAGGCGTCGGAGTTCGGCACCGGCAGCGTCGGCACGGCCAGCGTCTGCTCGCTGGCGACGCCTAACGCCTGCCGGCTGGTGGCGAGGATCCTCAGGTCAGTCGTCGACCGCACCAGCATCTCGCTTACCAGGGCGCAGTCATGTAACAGATGCTCGCAGTTGTCCAGGATCACCAATGCCTGCTTGTGCCGCAGGTGATCGGTGAGCACCTCCATGGGCGGGCGAGAGGAGTGGTCCCGTATCTCCAGGGCCTCACTCATCAGCTGGACGAGCAGCTCCGGATTCTCCAGCGCGGCGAGCTCGACCAGCCACACACCGTCCGGGAAGGCCCGGCGTACCTCGGCGGCGACCCGCAGTGCCAGCCGGGTCTTGCCGACCCCGCCGACCCCGGTGAGGGTCACCAGGCGCGCCCCGGAGAGGAGGTGCTTGATCTCGATGACCTCGCGCCGGCGTCCCACGAAGCTGGTCACCTCGGCTGGCAACCTGCTTGTCTTCTGCCGTCTGGAGGTATTCGTCGCCGCATTCATCAATGCCTCACACCGGCTTCGGCCAGCGGGTCACCATTGCGCTAGGGCCGAATCCGTCAAAAACCAGATTATGTGCATGCCGTATTCCGTGCACGTGTCCCTACCAGGGACAATCCTGGGCTCGGGATGAGGCATGGCGGGGTATGGCCATAGCACACCGTTACAGGACATACGTTGAAGTGCACAGGTATTTGCCCTGCTTGGCTCCATGAAGGGTGTGATCCCCGTGACGACCCCTGTTGAGGACGGCACACTGGTCCTGGTCGACGACGATGACGCCCCAGGTGCCCTGGACGCGGCCGCCGGTGCGACCTCCGACCCGGTCAAGGACTACCTCAGGCAGATCGGCAAGGTCCCCCTGCTCAACGCCGAGCAGGAGGTCGAGCTGGCCAAGCGGATCGAGGCCGGCCTGTTCGCCGAGGAGCAGCTCGGCTCCGACGGCGACAGGCTTCCGGTGGACGTGCGCGCGGAGCTGGAGTGGATCGCCGAGGACGGCCGCCGGGCCAAGGACCACCTGCTGGAGGCCAACCTCCGTCTGGTGGTCTCGCTGGCCAAGCGCTACACCGGCCGCGGCATGCTGTTCCTGGACCTGATCCAGGAGGGCAACCTGGGTCTGATCCGCGCGGTCGAGAAGTTCGACTACACCAAGGGTTTCAAGTTCTCCACCTACGCCACCTGGTGGATCAAGCAGGCGGTCACCCGTGCCATGGCCGACCAGGCGCGGACCATCCGCATCCCGGTCCACATGGTCGAAGTGATCAACAAGCTGGCCCGCGTGCACCGGCAGATGCTCACCGACTTCGGCCGCGAGCCCACTCCGGAGGAGCTGGCCCGCGAGCTCGACATGACCCCCGAGAAGGTCGTCGAGGTCCAGAAGTACGGCCGCGAGCCGATCTCCCTGCACACCCCCCTGGGCGAGGAGGGCGACAGCGAGTTCGGTGACCTCATCGAGGACTCCGAGGCGATCACCCCGGACGAAACGGTGGTCTTCAGCCTTCTGCAGGAACAGCTGCACACGATCCTGGACACGCTGTCCGAGCGCGAGGCGGGCGTGGTCTCGCTGCGGTTCGGCCTCACCGACGGCCAGCCGAAGACCCTGGACGAGATCGGCAAGATCTACGGGGTGACGCGTGAGCGCATCCGGCAGATCGAGGCCAAGACCATGACCAAGCTGCGCCACCCGTCCCGGTCCCAGGCGCTGCGCGACTACCTGAGCTGACAGCGCCCCCTCGGCCTCCGAAAGGACCGATCCTCACGCCGGGGCCTCGGGATTCGCCCTCACATCTCCCCGGATAACGGCATGAATCTCCATGGAATCTGCACAGGAGATCGTTACGCTGCCGTTTCATGATCCGGTCGAAGTGGATAAGCGCACTGGCCTGGCTGATACTGCTGCCCTTCACGGCGTGGGCGGTGCTCAGGGTGATCGGCTGGACGCCCATGTGGCAGTGGATTCCCCTGGTGGCGTTCACCCCCTATGTGTCGGCCGCCTCGGTGATCCCCCTGCTCCTCGCGCTGGGGCTGCGCCGCTGGACGGCGGCGATCGTCGCCGTCGCCACGAGCGCGACGCTGGCCACGGCCGTGCTTCCCCGGTATTTCGCCGACGGCGGCCCGCCCGCCGGAGATCAGCGGCTGCGGGTGCTCGCCGCGAACCTGGCGGTGGGCGCGGGCGACACCGCGTCCCTGATGAACCTGGTACGCACCCTTCACCCCGACGTGCTCACCCTGCAGGAACTCACCCCGGACGCGGCCGCTCGCCTGAAGGAGGCCGGGCTGCGCCGGCTTCTGCCGTACGGCGTCGACCGCTCGGGGAACGGGCCGTGGGGTTCGGGCATCTACTCCAGATACCCCCTCTCCGAAAGGCCCCTGATCGAGCTGGGCA
Organism: Streptosporangium sp. NPDC000396; assembly: GCF_042898655.1. Lineage (NCBI taxonomy): Bacteria > Bacillati > Actinomycetota > Actinomycetes > Streptosporangiales > Streptosporangiaceae > Streptosporangium > Streptosporangium sp. NPDC000396. The sequence goes on along the minus strand of NZ_JBIAZA010000017.1, from coordinate 216,674 downwards.
GGTTCCGGCAGGCGCGGGCCGTGCTCAAGCACCCGGGCGGCCAGGAGATCGAGGTCGTCTCCGTGCACCCGTGCGCGCCCCGGTACGACTACAAGGTGCCCTGCTGGGACAGCGGGCTCAGAGCGCTGCCGCGGGCAGGCGGGGAGCTGCGGGTGCTGGCCGGTGACTTCAACGCCACCCTCGATCATCGGCTGGTGCGCGACCTGCTGGACAGCGGCTACCGCGACGCGGCCGACGTCACCGGGCAGGGCCTGACGCCCACCTGGCCGCAGCAGGGCTGGGAGCCCGCCCCTGGAGTGACGATCGACCATGTGCTCGCCGACTCGCGGATGGCGGTGAGCGCCTACAGCGTGCACCCGCTTCCCGGCACCGACCATCGTCCCATCTTCGCCGAGCTCGGCCTGCCCCGGTCCGCGAACCGCTAGGACGCGCCTCGCGGATCCGGCGCAGGCGAGGATCCGCGAGGCGCGTCCTAGACGGAGGCGGGAGACTCGTCGAACTGGGTCCGGTACAGCTCCTCGTAACGGCCCCCGGCGGCGAGCAGGTCGGTGTGCGTGCCGCGCTCCACGACCTTCCCGTTCTCGATCACGAGGATGAGATCCGCCTCACGGACGGTGGAGAGCCGGTGCGCGATCACCACTGCGGTCCGTCCTTCGAGCGCCTCGCCCAGCGCGGCCTGCACCGCCGCCTCCGAGGTGGAGTCCAGGTGCGCGGTGGCCTCGTCGAGGATCACCACCCGGGGGCGGGCCAGCAGCAGCCGGGCGATCGTCAGCCGCTGTCGTTCGCCGCCGGAGAGCCGGTAACCGCGCTCGCCGACGACGGTGTCCAGCCCGTCGGGCAGCGCCTCGACGAGATCGACCAGACGGGCGCGGCGCAGCACCTCCCACAGCTCTTCCTCCGTCGCCTGCGGCCGCGCCAGCAGAAGGTTCGCCCGGATCGACTCGTGGAACAGGTGCCCGTCCTGCGTCACCATCCCGAGCGTTTCGCGCATCGACTCGGCGGACAGGTCCCGGACGTCCACGCCGGACAGCCGCACGGCACCGCCCTCGACGTCATAGAGCCTCGGGATGAGCTGCGCGATCGTCGACTTCCCGGCGCCCGACGATCCGACCAGCGCCACCATCTGTCCCGGCTCCGCGCGGAACGAGACCTCGTGCAGCACTTCGGCGCCGCCTCGCGTGTCGAGGTTCGCGACCGCCTCCAGCGACGCGAGCGACACCTTGTCCGCCGAGGGATAGCCGAAGCTCACCCCGTCGAACTCCACCGACACCGGCCCTTCGGGCACCCGCCGGGCGTCCGGCTTCTCAGTGATCAGGGGCTTCAGGTCCAGCACCTCGAACACCCGCTCGAAGCTCACCAGCGCGCTCATCACCTCCACCCGCGCGTTGGCCAAAGCCGTCAGCGGCGCGTAGAGACGGGCCAGAAGCAGCGCGAGGGCGACGACCGCGCCCGGCTCCAGCTGTCCCCGCAGCGAGTAGAACCCGCCGAGCCCGTAGACGACGGCCAGCGCCAGCGCCGAGACCAGTGTGAGCGCGGTGACGAACACCGACTGCGCCATCGCCGTACGGACTCCGATGTCGCGCACTCGCCGGGCCCTCGCGATGAACTCGGCCGACTCGTCGGCGGGCTGGCTGAAGAGCTTCACCAGTGTCGCGCCGGGAGCGGAGAACCGCTCCGTCATCTGCGTGCTCATCATCGCGTTGTGGTTCGCCGCCTCGCGCTGAAGCCTCGCCAGCCGGGTGCCCATCCGCCGTGCCGGCAGGACGAACACCGGGAGCATCAGCAGCGCCAGCAGGGTGATCTGCCAGGAGACGCCGATCATCACGGCGAGCGTGAGCACGAGCGTCACCAGGTTGCCGACCACGCTTGAGAGGGTGCCCGTGAACGCCCGCTGCGCGCCGATGACGTCGCTGTTCAACCGGCTGACCAGCGCGCCGGTGCGGGTGCGGGTGAAGAAGGCGATCGGCATGCGCTGCACGTGGTCGAACACCGCGGTGCGCAGGTCGAGGATCAGTCCCTCACCGATGTTCGCCGACAACCACCGCGTCACCAGCCCGAGCCCGGCCTCCGCCACCGCGATGACGGCGATGAGCACCGCGAGCCTGACGACGACCTCCAGGGGCGCGCGCCCGACGATCGCGTCGACCACCTGGCCCGCGAACACCGGTGTCGCGACCGCCAGCACCGCCGTCACGACGCTGAGCAGCAAGAACCATGTCATCACCCGGCCGTGAGGCCGGGCGAACCGGCCGATGCGCCGCAACGTGGCCATGGAGAACGGCCGCCGGTCCTCCTGCGCGTGCATCGTGCTGTACATCGAATGCCATGCGACCGTTTCCATGCTCATCACGCGTCACCGGATTCTCGTGAGTAATCGTCAAAGTCTGTTGGTCAAGGTATTCGGTCGGCGCCGGCCGAGTCTGCCGGTATGAGGCGTCAGGCAGACTCTAAAACCTTGACCTAGGTTGAGGTCAAGCTCGCACGCGTCTCGGCCGGGGAGTTCGGCCGGTCGCGGGGAAGGGGTCATTCTCGGCACGAGGGCCGAACGAGTAGGTCGGCTAAACTGAACGGCCGTGAACCCTGCAGCATCGGTGCCCAAGTGGCTGATGGATCCGCCGGATCTGGGCGCTGGATCATCACTGCCCGCGCACACGCGGATCGAGCAGTGGCTCAGGCAGGTGATCGACAGGGGCGACCTGGTTCCCGGCGACCGGCTGCCGGGCGAGGAGAATCTGGCGGGCAGCCTCGGCGTGAGCCGCATGACGCTCCGGCAGGCCCTGGCCAGCCTGGAGAGCCTCGGAATCGTGGTGCGCAAGCCGGGTCGCGTCGGGGGCACCTTCGTGTCCGAGCCGAAGATCGAATGTGACCTCACCGGGCTGGCCGGCTTCACCGAGCAGATGCGCCAGGCGAACGTCCGCCCGGGCGCGCGCCTGATCAGCGCGACAACGCTGCCGGCCACGCGTCAGGTCGCGGACGCGCTCTCCGTGGAACGCGGCAGCCCGATACACGAGATCGTCCGGGTGCGCACGGCGAACCGGCAACCGGTGGCGCTCGAACGCGCCTGCTTCCCAGCCGAGCCGTTCCCCGATCTGCTGTCGTACGGCCTGACCGGTTCGATCTACAGGTTGCTGGCCCGGCACTACGGCAAGAGACCGCACATGGCCACCGAGAACCTCGAGCCGGTGATCCCGAACCCGGACGAAGCCGCGTGGCTCGGCGTCGACATCACCACTCCGCTGCTGCTGATCGAGCGCACGGCCTTCACGTCCGCCGGGCTGGCGGTGGAGTACGCCCGCGACCTGTGGCGCTCCGATCGGGTCCGGATCTCGTTGCGCACCGGGTTGACTTCCTCCCCGCGGCTGAAGCCGGGGGACTCCCGTCGCTGAGGCGCGTTCACGCCGCCTCGTCTTCGGGTGGTTGGCGCTTCGCAGACCGCCCAGCGGCGAGGTCTCCACGCCCTGTCACCGCCAGCCCGGCGGCGAGAATGTTCTTCGCGGCGTTCACATCGGCGTTGTCCCGATGCCCGCAGGCGCAACACCGGAACACCGCTTGACTCTCGCGGTTGTCCGGTGCGCGATGCCCGCAGGCAGCGCAGGTCTGCGACGTGTACGCAGGCGGCACCCGCACGATGCGGGAACCGTTGTAGCGGGCCTTGTGCTCCAGGGTAGTCAGCAGCCCACCCCATCCCTTGGCCAAAATCGCCCGGTTCAGCCCGGCCTTCTGCCGGACCTTCTTCCCGGGATCGGTGAGGGTGCCCTTGGCGGAGGCGGTCATGGCGCCGATCTTCAGGTCCTCCACCACGACCAGCCCATGCGCGCGGGTGAGCCGGTCGGCGGTCCACGCGGCGAAGTCGGTGCGCCGGTCACGGATCCGGGCGTTCAACCGGGTGAGCTTCGCCCGGGTGGCGGCGCGCCGGGCCGAGCCCTTCTGTTGCCGGGCCAGTTGTTGCTGCAGCCGCTTGCCCCTGGCCCTCTCCCCGGGGGTGGCGACCTGCCGGTCGCGCAGCCACCCGCCGGAGGTGGCCACCGCGACCGTGACGCCCCGGTCCACCCCCACGGGCGGCTTGCCGTTGGGGTCGGCCTCCCTGCGGCCGTCGTCGACACAGAAGCTGACGAACCAGCGCCCGCCGTCCTGGCGCACCGTGGCGTTGCGCAGCACACCACCGAGCGGACGCGTCCACCGGAACCGCACCCAGCCCAGCTTGGGCAGCCGCACCCGGCCCCACCGGCGGCCGACCCGCTCCACGGTGATCTGCCGGGGGTCGGGGAAGCGGAACGACGGCGGGCCGGTGCGCCTGGAGCGCCAGCGCACCTTGAACGTGCCGTGCGTGGCACATGCCCGCTCCAGGTCACGCAGGGTCTGCTGCAGGGTGTGCGCGGGGGTGAGCGCCAGCAGGTAGCGGCGACCGGTCAGCATTCAGCGTCCCTTCTGCTGCTCCACGTGGCGCTGGATCGACTCCACCAGCGGATGAACGTGACCGGGCATGACCTCCCTCTCCACCAGCCGTACCCCTCGGTCTCCACACTTCATCGACCAGGTCCTTCAACCGTCTTCGAGCCGGCCACCGAGCACACGTGGCCGGTGCTTCGGGCGCCATATGCCGGGGAACACGTGCGGAAAGACGACCGCGCCGTCCGACCGCGGAGGCACCGCCACCCCGACAGTATGCAGGGTGGAGCCGTGCGATGTCCGAAAGTCCAGCGGGATGGGCTAACCCCACGACTGAAGCCGGGGGTCTGCGCCCAAGATTTCCGATCAACACGGCCTCCCGTACGAGCACCCCCGGCCCGCGCCCGAAGGGCGGCTCCTAAGGTCTCGGCGCAGGTCGTATTCAAGTCACGTGAACCACCTCTCCAGCCTCACAAGAGCGCCGGAGGCGTGAACCGATCCGCGGACCGGATCGCACCGGCCATTGGAGGCACCCGTGGTCACGATCCGGTCGTCGACGACGGACCCGTCACCGCCGTCACCGCGTGATCACCGCGACCGGCCAGGGCCACGACTGATCGCGGGCGAGTGCGGGTGAACCACCAGGCGATCGCCAGGTTGGGTACCCAGCAGAGCCAGGCGACCGCGACATAGACCGAGGTGAAGTCGAGGTCGACCAACCCGGCCGAGGACAGCCCGCCGTACGTGCCGAGCATGAGCCGCAGGGTGACCGCGGCGAAGGTGAGTGCGAAGCTGCGCGTCATCCAGCGTCGATGATCGGCCGCACGCCCGGCGAGGATCATGCGCAGCCCGGCGCCGCCGGTCACCAGCCAGCACACGGCCAGAGCCGCGAACCCGAGCCCGGCGGCCACGCCGCCGTGCGCGGTCAAGGACAGCACCAGGCCCCCGGCGGCACCGATCAGGCACCCCAGCAGGTACAGCACGCCGAGCCCGCGGTGCAGCCGCGGCAGGCGCCGCCGTAATCGCCTGGAGAACTGCCACGGGCCGACGGCCAGGGCCACCATCGCGCCCGCGATGTGCGCTCCGAGAGCCAGCTCGCGTTCGCCGTAGACGGCGCGCTGCTGCGGGAAGTACACCGCCGGATCGAAGCTCAGATACTGGGCGGCGACGATGACGATCGATACGGACAAAACGGTCATGAGGACCCAACCGGCCCGGGTGATGCGCATGGGGAAAGCCTGATCCGCCACCACCGGCGCGGCATCCGGTGCGTCCCTGAGCTCAGCCCCGGGCCGACCCCCAGAGTTCCCCTTAGGTGAAGAGGATCATCGCAGGGTCCTGCCGAAGTGGGCCGCCACCGTGTCGACCGCCACCGTCACCTGGGGCTCCCGGTCGTAGAAGTCGAACTGGGTGCCCTCGGTCCAGAGAAAGTCCTTGGGACAGGTCAGACCCTGGTAGAAGCGGCGTGCGCCCTCGGGGATCGCCGCCTCCTCGCTGTGAATGATCAGCGTGGGCTGGGTGATGAGCGGAGCGAGGGCGATGGAGTCGTAGGTCAGCCAGCCGGGCCAGGCCATGACGGCGAACCTGTTGGGCCACGCGGGGACGCCGCCGCGATCCGGGTTGAGGTAGAAGTCGATGTCGTACGGCATGGCCGCACGCGGATCGGTCGGGCTGACGACGGGCACGTAGGCGACCTCGCCGGTCGCCTCGAACCCGGCGCGCGCCTCCTCTCCCCTTTTGATCCTCAGCGCGACTGCTTCCGCGCCGCCGTACACGTCCCGGCAGATCTCGGCGTCGTGCAGCCATGGGGCCACGAGCGCGAGCGACTTCACGCGCGGATCGCTCGCGGCGTTGCCGGACATGTACATCGCGGCCGCGCAGATGCCCAGCGTGCCGAGCCGGTCGGGATCGACGGCGGGGTGGCCGCCGAGGAACGTCACGGCGTGGTGGATGTCGCGGACCTTCTGGTCCGGCGACTCGACGTCGCGGGGCTCGCCCTCCGACTCGCCGTGGCCGGCGAAGTCGAACGAGAGCGCGGCGTACCCGTGCTCCGCCAACCTCTCGGCGTAGCGGTCGGCCATCAGTTCCTTGACGCTGGTCCACGTTCCCGCCACGACGACGCCCGGTGCCCTCAACCCCTCGCCGGGCAGGAACAGGTTACCGGTCAGCGTAACGCCATCACTGGAGAAAGTGACTTTTTCGCAATTTGTCATTTCATTCCTTTTGACGGTCGGTGCCGTCTCCGCTGATTCGCCGGCGGAGATGTTCAGGTCTTCGATTATCAGATTCAGCACGCCCGCGGAGAGGAATTCGACGGCGTCGACGGCGAACGCTTCCGATCCCGGAACGGGCAGCGCGGATCCGTGTTCGACGACGGTTCTCGCCAAGGTGTGTTGAGGCTGGAATTTCCGGATCGCCCCCATTGGAGGTCGCGTGGTCCAGCGCCGCCTTCTCGACGAACCAGCACCGCCTTCTCGACGAAGAGACAGGCAGGATTGTGTCGTTCGCCCGGCTCAGCGCACAGGAGACCACGCGCGTGCACGTACTCGACGGCCTCGAGGCGACCGTCGAGAGTCTCCATGGACAGTTTCTTCAGATGATGTCGACCAACGAGACCACCAGGACATTCGACACAATTAGCAAAAATTTTCTTGTCGCATCTGTCGGTCACGAAGAATGGTTCTGAAAAATTCCCCATAAAAGGCAATAAGATGCGGATCAGAGCTGAGTCCGGCCGACCCAGGGCCTGCTTTGCGGACCACTGACCGCTGAGCGTGGCCCGCGTTCGTCGGGCCTTGCGCCCTTCCGGCTTTTGGGCCTTGCCCGAGGGCGAAGCCGGGGCTACGATCGCGCCAACTCTTAGGAAACTTTCCTATAAGAAGCCGTGATCGCGGACCCCGATCGCGCCACCGATGCCCGGTGACCCCCACACCCGGCGACAGAAGGGTCGTCCCCCATGAAACGAACCCCCCGCCTGCCGGCGCTGGCAGTATCACTACTGCTGGCCGTCATAGGTGTCCTCGTCACGCAGACGTCCGCTCAGGCCGTCAACCTTCTCGCGAACCCGAGCTTCGAGACCGGAGCACTCCCGCCCTGGTCCTGCACCGGTGGGTTGGGGTCGGTGGTCGGTTCCCCGATCCGTTCCGGTACGAAGGCGCTCGCCGGCGCGGCCAGCGCCTCCGACAAGGCCGAGTGCACCCAGTCGGTGGCCGTCAGGCCGAGCACCGCCTACACCCTGACCGCATGGGTTCGCGGCAACTACGTCTACCTCGGCGTGAACGGCGGCGGGTCCACCTGGACCGCGTCCGCGACGACGTACACACAGCTCTCGGTCTCCTTCACCACCGCGGTCGGCCAGACGACCGCCGTGGTCTACCTGCACGGCTGGTACGGGCAGGGCACCTACTACGCCGACGACGTCAGCTTCGACGGCCCCGGCACCCCGCCGTCCAGCACCCCCACCCCCACCCCCACCCCGACTCCTACGCCCACCCCGACTCCTACTCCTACGCCCACCTCGACTCCTACGCCCACCCCCACCCCACCGGGCACGACGTGCGCGGTGAAGTCGAGGCCGACGGGCAAGGTCCTCCAGGGATACTGGGAGAACTGGGACGGCGCCTCGAACGGCGTGCACCCGCCGCTCGGCTGGATTCCCATCACCGACTCCCGCATCAGGGCCCACGGCTACAACGTGATCAACGCCGCGTTCCCGGTCATCCGCTCCGACGGAACCGTCCTGTGGGAAGACGGCATGGACTCCACCGTCAAGGTCGCCACTCCGGCCGAGATGTGCCAGGCCAAGGCCGCCGGCCTGACGATCCTGATGTCCATCGGCGGAGCCACCGCCGGCATCGACCTGAGCTCCAGCACCGTCGCCGACCGCTTCGTCGCCACCATCGTGCCGATCCTCAAGCAGTACAACTTCGACGGCATCGACATCGACATCGAGACCGGCCTCACCGGCAGCGGCAACATCAACCAGCTCTCCGCATCGCAGGCCAACCTCATCCGCATCATCGACGGCGTGCTCGCCCGGATGCCGGCCGACTTCGGCCTGACCATGGCGCCCGAGACGGCGTACGTCACCGGGGGCAGCGTCACCTACGGCTCGATCTGGGGCGCCTACCTGCCGATCATCAAGAAGTACGCCGACAACGGGCGCCTCTGGTGGCTGAACATGCAGTACTACAACGGAAGCATGTACGGCTGCTCCGGTGACTCCTACTCCGCGGGCACGGTTCAGGGATTCACCGTCCAGACCACCTGCCTGAACAACGGCCTGGTCATCCAGGGCACGACGATCAGGGTTCCGTACGACAAGCAGGTCCCCGGCCTGCCCGCCCAGAGCGGAGCCGGAGGCGGCTACATGTCCCCCTCCCTGGTGTCCCAGAGCTGGAGCAACTTCAGCGGCAGCCTCAAGGGACTGATGACCTGGTCCATCAACTGGGACGGGTCGAAGGGCTGGACATTCGGCGACAACGTCAAGGCATTGCAGGGCCGCTGAAGGATCTAGACGCGCGGGCCGCGGACGTCCAGCGGGTCGTGATCGGCACGGTCGCCGGCGTCGAGCAGTTCCGGCCCGAGCTCGGCGACCACGGCGTCCGCCTCGTGCGCCAGAGTGGCACCGTCTCTCGTGCCCTCGATCCCGACGCAGCGCATTCCGGCGGCCCTGGCCGCGCGCAGGCCGTACGTCGAGTCCTCGAAGACGAGGATGTCGGCCGCGTCCAGCCCGAGACCTCTGGCGCCGGCGAGGAATCCTTCGGGATCGGGTTTCCCCCGCGTCACGTCCTCCTCGCAGACGATCACCTCGATCAGCCCGGCGATCGCGCTGTGCCGCAGCACGAACTCGACATCGGCGCGCTGCGCGCCGGTGACGATTCCGACGGGAATCCCGTCGTCGGCCAGCCGCCGCACAAGCCGTGCGGTCGCGGGCTCGATCGGGGAACGCGTCTCGACCAGCTCGCGGTAGCGCCGGCGGCGCTCCTCCAGCATGAGGGCGGCGAGTTCCCCGTCCCCGCCGCCGATCTCGGCGACGACCGTGTCGATGATCTCGCGATCGCTCCGGCCGGCCAGGTGGAGGTAGTAGTGCTCCGGCGTCATCGTCCAGCCGAGGCGTTCGAGGAACATCTCGGTGAAGATCCGGAGCAGCAGGGGCTCGTCGTTGGACAGGGTGCCGTTGAAGTCGAAGATGACACCGCGTCCGGGCCTGGCGGCCCAGGAGGCGATCACGGCGCCGAGTGCCGTCACCGGGGTTTCCTTCATGCTCACGTGACCCTCGCCGCCGTCAGGGGATAGCCCACCGGCGGCCGCCCGAGCCGGGAGGCGCCGCACGTTGTGAACGCCCTGCGAGAGTAAACGCACGACCGCTAAAACGTCTAGACAGTAGGGCTCTTACGACGCCCGGCCCACCCGCTCCCCTGCCGGTCGGCAGGGTTCGCCCCATGTCTGCTGAAATTTTTCTGTCTAGACCTTTTGAGGGCACGGATTCGCTGGTAGCGTCCCCGGACATCCAGGCCGAGCAGGTCGCCCGCGACCCGCACGGGGACGAACCGGACTCCGACCACGAAGAAGCCGGGCCCTGATCACGACCGGGTCCCGCCTCAGGACAGACGAGTGAGGATCGCACCGCGTATGGACAAGCCGACGGCAGAGACGCCCGACTCCTCCCTGCGACAGGCACTCGACGGCCTCGCGGTGCTGAGCGGCAGGCCCTACCAGGTCACCGAACTGTCCGGTGGTCTCACCAACCGCAACTACAAGGTCGTCACGTCCGACGGCGCCTACGTCGTGCGGATGTCGCCCGGCCAGGCGGACCTGCTGGCGATCGACCGGTTCAACGAGTTCCGCAACTCCGTCTCCGCCGCCGGGAGCGGCGTCGGGGCACCCGTGATCGACTACCTGCCCGCGCACGGCGCCCTCGTCATCGGCTTCATCGACGGAGTCACCTTCACCGACGAGAGCTTCCGGGTCCCCGGCAACATCCGGCGCGCGGCGCAGTCGGTCCGCCGCCTTCACCAGGGCGAACGTTTCGTCAACGACTTCGACATGTTCCGGATCCAGAGCGACTACCTCGCCGTCGTCCGGGAGCGCGGCTTCCGGCTGCCCGGCGGTTACCTCGACCTCATGCCGAAAAGCGCCGACATCCGCGCGGCCCTCGCCGTACGGCAGGAGCCCACGGTCCCGTGCAACAACGACCTGCTCGCCGGCAACTTCGTCGACGACGGCTCCCAGGTGTGGCTCATCGACTACGAGTACTCCGGCAACAACGACGCCTGTTTCGAACTCGGCAACATCTGGAGCGAATGCCATCTCTCGCTCGACCAGCTCGAAGAGCTGGTCACCGCCTACTACGGGCGCCCGCTGCGCAACAAGATCGCGCGGGCGTTGCTGCAGGGACTGATGTCGAAGTACGGCTGGACCCTGTGGGCATCGATCCAGGACGCGACCAGCGAGCTGGACTTCGACTTCTGGTCGTGGGGGATGGAGAAATACGAGGCCGCCGTGGAGATGTTCCGCGGCGGTGATTTCGCCCGATTGCTCGACGACGTCCAGCGCACCGACTGAGCAGCACCGATCGATCAAAGGAGAACACGCAATGAGCCCGGTACTGCCCACCCGCGCCCGTGTGGTCATCATCGGTGGCGGTGTCATCGGCACAAGCGTCGCCTACCACCTCACCCAACTGGGATGGACCGATCTCGTCCTGCTGGAGCAGGGGCAGCTTTCCTGCGGCACCACCTGGCATGCCGCCGGGCTGGTCGGGCAGCTTCGCGCCACCGAGAGCGGGACCCGCCTCGCCCAGTACTCCGCCGACCTCTACAGCCGCCTGGAGGCCGAGACGGAGCTGGCCACCGGATACAAACGCTGCGGCGGTGTCACGGTGGCCAGGACCGAGGACCGCATGACCCAGCTGAGGAGAACCGCCGCGACCGCCGAGGCGTTCGACCTCGAATGCGAGCTGATCAGCCCCGCCCGCGCGAAGGAGCTCTACCCCATCCTGGAGACCGAGGATCTCCTCGGCGCGATCTGGCTGCCCGGTGACGGCACGGTCAACCCCACGGACGTGACCTCCTCCCTGGCCAAGGGCGCCAGGAACAGGGGTGCCGTGATCGTGGAACGGACCAGGGTGATCGGCGTCACCACCGAGAACGGCGTGGTCACCGGAGTCTCCACCGACCGGGGCGACATCGAGGCTGAGATCGTCGTCAACTGCGCCGGCCAGTGGGCCAAGGCCGTCGGCGCGATGTGCGGCGTCACCGTGCCGCTGCACTCCTCCGAGCACTTCTACGTGGTCACCGAGCAGATAGACGGGGTGCGAAGAGACTTCCCCGTCCTGCGCGACCCCGACGGATACACCTACTTCAAGGAAGAGGTCGGCGGCCTGGTCGTCGGCGGTTTCGAACCGGAGGCCAAGCCGTGGGTCTCCCCGGACGAGCTCCCCTACCCGTTCGAGTTCCAGCTGCTGGAGGAGGACTGGGACCACTTCTCGATCCTGATGGAGAACGCCCTGCAGCGCATCCCCGCCCTGCACCACACCGGCATCAAGAAGTTCTACAACGGACCTGAGAGCTTCACCCCGGACAACCAGTTCGTCCTCGGCGAGGCACCGGAGGTCAGAAACTTCTTCGTCGCGGCGGGCTTCAACTCCGTCGGCATCGCCTCCGCCGGCGGCGCCGGGCGCGCCCTCGCCGAATGGATCGTCAACGGCGAGCCGACCAGCGACCTCGGAGGGGTCGACATCCGGCGCTTCGGGCGCTTCAACGGCAACAACCAGTGGCTGCGCGACCGCGTCGGCGAGGTTCTCGGGCTGCACTACCAGGTGCCCTGGCCCAATCGCGAGCTCGACACGGCCCGGCCTTTCCGCCGTTCCCCGGCCTACCACCTGCTGCGGGACGCCGGCGCCTCGTTCGGCTCGAAGATGGGGTGGGAGCGGGCCAACTTCTTCGCGCCTCCCGGGTCGGAACCCGTCATCGAATACTCCTGGGGCAAGCAGAACTGGCTGCCCTGGTCCAGCGCGGAACACCTCGCGACGCGCGAGAAGGTGGCCTTGTTCGACCAGACCTCCTTCGGGAAGCTGCTGGTCAAGGGCCGCGACGCCGAGGACCTGCTGCAGTGGCTGTGCACCGCCGACATCGCCGTCGAACCCGGCCGGGCGGTCTACACCGGCGTGCTGAACGCGCGCGGCGGCTACGAGGCCGACGTCACCGTCACCCGGCTGGCCCATGACGAGTTCCTGTGGGTGACCAGTTCGGGCTCGGTCCTGCGAGACCTCGACTACATCACCAGGCAGATCAAGCCCGGCTCTCACGTCACGGTCGTCGACGTCACCTCGGCCTACGCGGTGTACGGCGTCATGGGCCCGCAGGCACGGGCGCTGCTCGGGAAGCTGTCCCGCACCGACCTGTCCCACGAGGCGTTCCCGTTCGGCGCCAGCCGGGAGATCGACCTCGGCTACTACACCGTCAGGGCCACCCGCATCACCTACGTCGGCGAGCTCGGCTGGGAGCTCTACGTGCCCACGGAGTTCGCCGTCGGCGTCTATGAGCTGCTGACCGAGGCCGGGCGCGAGTTCGGCCTGGTCGACGCGGGCTACTACGCCATCAACTCGCTCCGGCTGGAGAAGGGGTACCGGGCCTTCGGACCCGACCTGACCCCCGACTACAACCCCGTGGAGGCCGGGCTGCTGTTCGCCTGCAAGCTCAAAACCGACATTCCCTTCCAGGGCAGGGAAGCGGTGGAGAAGGCCAGGGCGGAAGGGCCGCGACGCAGGCTGGTGTCCTTCGTGCTCGAAGACCCCGACACCATGATGTGGGGCGGCGAGCTGGTCCTGCGCGACGGCGTGGCGGTCGGCCAGGTCAGCTCGGCGGCCTGGGCCGCCACCACGGGATCCTGCGTCGGGCTCGCCTACATCCGGCGGGACGGCAGGAACGTGGTGACCGACGACTACTTGACCTCGGGCACCTACGAGATCAATGTCGGCGGCGATGTCCGGCCCGCGACGCTGCACCTGCGGCCCCCGTTCGACCCCGGTTCCGACAAGATCAGGCGCTGACCCCCGCCGGGATCCTCGCAATAGGGTGATCATTTATTGACGGTGAGACGCCCGGCCGGATTTCCCGGCCGGGCGTCTCTTGCGTTTCACCGAGACCCTCCGGGAGCGGGTAACGGGCCCAGATCGGTTCAGGACGGCCGGGCGGCCCGGGAGCGGATCACCCCACTCCTGGGGCAGGCCCTAGTCGAACGTCACCTCGAAGAAGTTGCCCGACGCCGGGTCGCCGGAGGAGCGTTGCCCGTAGGCGGGCCTGGCGGGCACCTCTCCGGTCCTGTGGATCTCCTTGAGCTCGTCGAGCTGCTGGTCCGGAGTGCCGGGGAGCTGGGTGCCGAAGGAGATCCGGAGGAAGGGATGACGCCAGCCGACCTGCGACTTGCCGTCGAGCGGCCCCGCGTTGCCGTTGTTGACCTTGTAGGCCTGGAGAGTCTCCTTGCAGAACTTGCAGTTGGGTGCGGTGCATCGGATGTAAGTGATGTTCTCGGCGCCGACGGCGGCCAGAATGCACATCTCTGCGTGGTTGCTGACCGACCCGTCGGTGGTGAAGCTCTGTGCGAGGAAGATCCTGCGGCCCGTGTGCATGGACTGGGACTTGATCTCGGCGAAGATCTGCTGGGCGGCGTCGGCCTTGTCGGTGATCCCACCGACCTTGGTGATGATGAGGTCGTTCGCGCCGTAGACGGCGACCGTGAAGTTGCTGTTCTTGCTGAAGGGCTGATCCGCGATCCAGGTCACGAGCTGATCCACCGTAGTTTTTGGATCGTTCCAGGCAGATGTGTGTGACATGCGGAAAACACCTTTCTTCGGTGATTGAGCCGGACTGCGTTCAGCCGCCCGCTCAGCAAACCTCCAGACATGGAGAAATTCGACTTACCTAACAGTGAGGAATCCGGCCCCGCACTGCGAGGGGCACTGTTGGCGAATCCGTTCTGCCGCTCGATGCGGCAGGACGGAGAGCTGCAAAGTGAGAAACGCGAGTCAGCCGCGCCCAGCCGGTCGTCTTCAGCGATCCGGCGGCGGTGGCTCATTCCGGCTCCGCGTCCAGGATCCACTGTTCCGCCCCGCCCTTGACCGGCCGGTCGCGGAACTCGCTGATCTGCCTGTCTGCGTAGACGATCACTGTGTGACTCGCGCACGTTATCCGGCACCTAAGGGAAGGATTTGCGATCATGAAGGAATGTTCAGGCGGAAGATCTTGGCGGGTGCGGCGCTGGCCCTGCTGGCGAGCGCGCAAGGCTGCAGCACGGGGCTCACCGCGACGGGAGCCGCGACGAGCGAGACCAGGGTGGCGAGCGAAATCCCTCAGGGTTTCCTCCTGGGTGAGCCATATGCCAGGAAGACACCTACCATCTCACCGGACGAGCCCGAGGAGAGCTGGGTGAGACTCAACGACAAACTGTCCGGCCCGCTCGAGGTCGGCGCCTGCGGCACCGAGAGGGACGCCGAAGGGCGTACCGCCATGCGAACGATCGTCTACACCACTTCGGCCCCCGAGTACGGCAGCGAACAGCTCGCCCTCTATCGGAGCAAGGAGGCTGCGAGCGAGGTCATGGCGAGGCTGCGGGAGTGTGTCAAGAGCGTGAACCCCGCCGGGAGGGCACTTGAGGGCATCGGCGACGAAGCCATCTGGGTGGCGGGAGAGCGCGATCTGGCAGTCTCGTACGACATGAAGGTCGGCGCGGTGGCCGCCCGCCGCGGGAGCGCCCTGTTCGTCTACACCTCCTCTGATGAATCGGTGCTGGACGGCCCGGATGACTTGCCTGTCCCCGCGCGCAAGATGGCAGAGAAGGTCTGCACCCTCCAGGGAGTTTGCGACTAAGGAGGCCCTCCACTCGGATCGGCGTCACCCGGAGCAAAATGGCTAGGAGTGATCGGGCTTCCATCGTCTGACAGAGAGCCCTGGACGACAGAGACCCGAAATCAGAGACATGGTTCTGCGCCGAGGTTGAGGGGTGGGCGGGCAGCCATTGCCGCTGACCCACCCCCACCCCGAATTCGCCAACGGTGTCCCGCGAGGCGCGGGGCTGGACTCGTCGGCGGATCCAGAGTCCGCCACAGAATCGAACCAGACCCTAGCCGGAGATGCCGGCGGAGCCGTTCTCGAGGTGGCCCATCACACGGCGGTGGAAGGACGGGTCCTCCTCGGCCGTCAGGCGCAGGTCATACCAGCCTGAGGCGGTGTCCCACTCCAGAACCGCCCGGCCTCCCGCGGCGACGGGCACGTCGCGCCGGCCGGTACCGTAGGCCAGCGCTTCGAGTGCGAACGTCAATGCGGCCGGTCCCGGGTTGGCGATCGTGATCGTGAGCCTGTGTCCCTCGCCGCGAGAAGTGATCTCCACCCGGGCGGCGGCGCCGGTCCCGGTTCCGGCGAATTCGCGCCGGAACCCGTTCGGGCCGGTGAGGACCAGCCGGTAGGTGTCCGCTTCGAACGGGACGGTGACGGCCTGCGCGCCGAGCACGTCGAAATGCCGGGGAAACGCGAATTCCCCCGCGTACGGGTAGAGCGCGAAATGGCTGCCCCGCTCCCCGGTGTCGGTCATGGTGACGACCAGCCCGTCGTCTTCCAGGACGGCGGACGCCTCGGACCGGTAGGGCAGCGGCCGGGTGGGCCGGGTGCCAGGCTCCTGCGCGGCCAGCCGCGGTACGGCGGGCGGCGTCGCCGGCCAGCGCACGCGGAACGGGGGAACGGTCACGGCCGCACCGGCCTCCGGTGCGAGCGCCGTACCCGTATCCGTACCCCTGTCCGTGCCCCCGGCCGTGTCCGTCGCCGTCGCCATGGCCGCGTCCGTGCCCCTGACCGTGTCCGGTGCCGTGTCCGTGTTGGTGTCCGGTGCCGTGTCCGTGGTGAAGGCGAACGCCGAGGTGAGGTCACCGGCGACGCGCCGGCGCCACGGGCTGATGTTCGGCTCCGCGACGCCGAGCCAGCGTTCCACGAACCGGATCGTGGAGGTGTGGTCGAACACCTCCGAGCAGACGTATCCGCCGACGGTCCACGGTGACACGACCGTTGTCGGCACCCGGTAACCGAGCCCGATCGGGAGCCCGTCGACGAACTCCCCCTCGGTGCCCTCCGGCGGCAGCGGCGGCGGCACATGGTCGTAGAAGCCGTCGTTCTCGTCGAAGGTGAGGAAGAGGGCCGTCCGCTCCCACACCTCGGGGTGCGAGGCGAGCGCGTCCAGGATCTCGTAGACGAGGCTGGCGCTGTGCGCCGGGCTGGACGGGTCCGGGTGCTCGGAGTACGCCTCGGGCGCGACGATGTAGGAGACCTGCGGAAGCCGTCCCCCGGCCACGTCCGCGCGGAAGGACGCGGCGAGCCGCCCTGGCGCGACCCTGCGCAGTCCTCGCTCGTAGGCCTCCAGGTCGGCCGGGGCGAGCTCCGCGACCCCTTTCTCCAGCGCCGCGAGCATCTCCTCCCGTTCCGCCGCGGGCAGCCGCGCGACCGACGTGTGGAAGGAGTGCAGGCTCCGGTACGGCGTGTGCCTCAGGGCCTTGCGCGCGATCTCCTTGAAGGAGGTGAAGTACTCCAGCGAGTTGCACTGGTAGTTGTCCCACTCCTGGTAGACCCGCCACGTCTTGCCCGCCGCCGTCAGCCGCTCGGGGTAGGAGGTGTGCGCGTAGCCGGGATGGGTGTCCTCCTCGCAGGCGTCGTTGGCGGTGGTGCGCCGCCCGGACGGCTCGTGCCCGACGGTCCCCGACCAGTGATACAGGCGGTTGGGATTCGTCGGCCCGAACATCGAGCAGTGATAGGCGTCGCACAGCGTGAAGGTGTCGGCGAGCTCGAACTGGAACGGCAGGTCACGGCGGTCGAAGTGGACCATGGCACCGGGCCCCTTGCCCGCGATCCAGCCGTCGTGCCAGCCGCCGCCCCGGGTCCGCTGCCCCGTGTCCCATTCGTGGTCGACACCCTCGACATACTGGAGGTCGCCGTCGCCCAGGTCCCGCTCGCCCGTCCCGGCGCGCACCGGGTAGGGAAGCACCCCGGACTGGTCGAACACCGGCCGCCCGTCCGGCAGCGTGATGGCGTTGCGGTCGCCGAACCCGCGCACGCCGCGCAGCGTCCCGAAGTAGTGGTCGAAGGATCGGTTCTCCTGCATGAAGAACACGACGTGCTTGAGGGAGTCGAGCCCTCCGGGCGGCACGGGCCGGGCCAGGGCCGCCTGGAGGGACGGGGGAAGAGCGGACAAGGGGACCTTCTTTTAGAGTTTGCGGCAGTACAGGGCGTCGGGGGTACCGTAGCGGCCGACGCTGTAGGAGAACGCGATCCCGGCGGCGTACTCGTCGGAGGCGCACTGCGCCTTGTGGTAGCCGGCCGCGTAGTCGCCGCCCTCGCCTGAGGTGGGACGGCTGTCGCCCCGGTCATCCCACAGCGTCCGTCCGGCCCCGGCGAGCGGGGTCCGTCCGGGGGCGCAGAGGACCGCCGACACCTTGTCCCCGCGCAGGCTGTAGCCGATCATGAACTGGCCGGTGGGGCACTGGTACTTGGTGAACCCGGTCGCCCAGTCGGTCGTGACGTTCTCGCTGGTCACCACGGTGGCCGTGCCGGAGGACCACAGGTCCGCCACTCCGGCGTCGGTGCACAGGCCGCCCTGGCCCTTCTGACTGATGCCGATCATGCGCTGGTCGTCCGGGCAGGACAGCTTGTGCGCGCCCTGGTCCCAGTCGCCCCGGGCCCGCATCCGCGCGGACTGGTTCGCGTCGGTGTGGATGCCCTGGAGCATGGACCAGGCGCGGACGGGGTTGACCTGTCCGGTGTATCCGGTGGCCGCGATCAGGCGCCGCCAGTGCGTTCCCCGCCAGTCGTCGGTGTCGAGCACGCTGCGGAGCCCGCCGTTGGTGGCGTAGCGGACGAGACCCCAGGTGTTGCCCTGGTCGTTGTTCTGGAAGCCGACCATCGGCCAGTACGCGAAATCGGTGTCGTTCTCGATGAGGAAGTCGACCATGTTGCCGAACCACGCCTTGTCCTGGTCCGTGGCGACCTTGCCGACGCCGAACTCGCTGATCCACACCGGGGCGGTGAAGTGCCGGTCCGGGGTGGTCGCCACGTAGGTTCCGGTGTCGCGCATGACCGCGAAGAGGTCGGAGCGGCTCAGTTCCCGGTAGCGGTAGTCATGAGTCTCGCCGAGCCCGTCCGCCCCGGTGTGCTGCGGGCCGGTGTAGCCGTAGAAGTGGGTGGCGTAGACGAGCTTGTGCGAGCGGACGAGAGTCTGGGAGAGCGTCCTGACCGGCTTGAGGAGCGGCCTGTCATGCCAGACCCCGTCGACGGGGATGCCCGACCAGTTGATCCCCTCGATCATGATCAGCATGTCCGGGTTGGCCTCGGTGAGGATCCGGTCCCCCGCCCGCTGGGCGGCGGCCGCCCAGTCGTGGTCGTCGCCCATCCCCCAGTTGGGGTTGTCCCACGTGTCCCGGCGTACTTCGTTGCGCAGGTCGGCCCCGACGACCCGCTTGTTGGCCCGGTACCGCTTGGCCATGAACACCCAGTCGTCCAGCCATTTCTGGGTGGTCTGGCTGCTGTTCCACCGTTCGTTGCCGTCGACGCCGCAGCACCAGCGGGTGGTGGTCGTGTGGTTGTTGAGGATGACGGCGAGCCCGTCCGCGGTGAGCGCCTCGACGACCTTGTCGTAGACCTGGAGGGGAGTCAGACCGCGCAGCTGCGGGTTGGCCGCCACGCCCGCGTCGGTGACGGGCCGCGCGTCGGTGATCATCGCGTTGGAGAACGGCAGCCGGATGCTGTTGACGCCGAGCGTGTGGAAATCCGCGATCAGCTTGCTGATCGGAACCCGGTCCAGGCCCAGCGGCACCCGATGGGAGGTCTCCGAGGCGTAGTTGTTGGCCGGGTCCTCGTCGTCGCCGCTGCCGGTCCAGGTGCCGCTGGCACCGTGCCAGTTGCCGGACTGCAGTTTGAACCGCTTGCCGGTGGCGTCCACGATGTAGCGGCCCCGGGTGCTGAGCGGTCCTTCCCAGGACGCGGCGAGGGGGGACGGCTCGGCGGCGGCCGCGGGATGGGGAACCGCGACCAGGCCGCTGAAGGTGGCGGCGAGAACCGCCAGCAGTGCTCTTGCTCTCATGAGAACACCTTTAGGGGGATTGACGCGCGAGGATCGCGACGTCGCGGGGGGTGAAGGGCGATCCGTTCGGATCGCCGCCGAAGCCCGGGCCGTCATAGCGATCGATGACGGCCACGGGATTCAGTCCTTCATTCCGCTGGCGGCGATTCCCTGGACGATGTAACGCTGAGCGACCAGGAAGATCAGAACCAGCGGAAGAATCGTGACGACGGCGCCGGCGAACAGCGCCGGAAGGTTGATCATCTGAGAGGTGAGGAAGGTGGACAGCGCGATCTGCACGGTCCACGAGCTCGGGTCCTGGCCGATGACGAGGGGCCAGAGGAAGGCGTTCCAGCTCTCGATGAACGACAGCGCGCCCAGCGAGGCGAGCATGGCGCCCGAGTTGGGCAACGCGAGCCGCCAGTACACGCCGAGGTAGCCGAGGCCGTCCAGACGGCCCGCCTCCTCGATCTCCTGCGGGAACTTCAGGTAGAAGTTGCGGAACAGGAGCACCGAGAACGCGTTGAACAGGCCGGGCGCGATGACACCCCACTGGGTGTTGACCCCGTCCAGCGCGCTGACCAGCACGAAGCTCGGCACGAACGTGGCCGAGGTGGGGATCATCAGGGTGACGATGACGAAGCTCATGACCGCCCCGCGGCCGGGCACCGGGATGCGGGCCAGGGCGTAGCCGGCCATCGAGCCGAGCATGACGGAGACCGGCGCGGTGATGATCGCGATGAGGAACGAGTTCCAGAGCGCCTGGCCCATCGGCAGCGACGGGTCGTCGAACAGGTCCGTGAAGCCCTGGAGGCTGAACGGGTCGGGCAGCCAGTGCCAGTCCGGGTCGGTGACCTGCGTCCCGGTCATCATGGCGGCACGCAGCATGAGGTAGAACGGCACCAGGAACAGCACGGCGGCGACGCCGACGACCAGATAGGTCAGGACCGTCCCGAGGTTCTTGCGCATGGTCAGTCCTTCCGGCCGAACCCGACGAGGCGCCCCTGCAGCAGGGTCACCAGGACGATCAGCAGGGTCAGCA
This sequence comes from Streptosporangium sp. NPDC000396, assembly GCF_042898655.1. Lineage (NCBI taxonomy): Bacteria > Bacillati > Actinomycetota > Actinomycetes > Streptosporangiales > Streptosporangiaceae > Streptosporangium > Streptosporangium sp. NPDC000396. The sequence continues at coordinate 196,144 of NZ_JBIAZA010000017.1, read as the reverse complement.
GGAACGCTCCGGCCGAGCCCACCCCGTAGTTCTGGTCCTTGAGCGCGGAGTCGTACAGGAAGACCAGCGGCGGCCGTACCGGGGCGGCGGAGCTGCCGGCGGCGGTGCCGAACACGTTGTAGAACTCGTCGAAGGCCTGGAACGCGGCGATGAGGATCAGCATGAGGATCGCCACCGAGGTGTTGCGCAGCATCGGCAGGGTGATGTGCCGGAACTGGCGCCACCGGGACGCGCCGTCCAGCGCGGCCGCCTCGTACAGGTGAACCGGGATGGCCTGCAGGCCCGCCAGGAACAGGATCATGTAGAGGCCGACCTGGAGCCACAGGCGCAGGGTGACGATCACGATCCAGTACAGGGGCGGATCGGTGCTGGAGATCCACGGTTGGACGTCCCAGTCGAAGAACCCGCCGATGGTGTTGGCGACGCCGGACGGCAGGCCGTTGAACAGGCTCATCTTCCAGATCAGGGCGGCGGCGACGTAGGAGACGGCGGCCGGGATGAGGAAGGTGGTGCGGAAGAAGGCCCGGCCGCGGCGGAGCCCGTTCAGCAGCACGGCGAGCCCGAGCGAGATGCCGAACGTCACCGGGACGATGAAGATCGTGAACACGACGATCCCGGTCATCGACGACCGGAACGCCTCATCCTCGAGCAGGAACGTGTAGTTCTCCAGGCCGACCCAGTCACCCAGGTCGACGGTGCCACGCGCATCGCTGAAGCTGAGCAGGAAGCTCCAGCCGATGGCGATGTATTTGAACAGGCCGAGGCCGATGATCATGGGCGCGGTCAGCAGGGTGAAGGCCCCCACCGCCCGCCAGTCGGTCCGCCGTTTGCGGCGGACGGGATGGACTCCGGCCGGGCGGGCGGCGGTCGCCGCCCGCCCGGTCGTGACGGTGTCGGACATCTCAGGCCAGCTGCTTGTCGAGTTCGGCCTGGCACTTGGTCGCGGCCTCGTCGAGCAGCGCCTTGGCGTCGCCTCCGCTCTTGGCGATCTTCAGGACGGCCTGCGCGAACAGGGTGTCCATCGCGGTGTTCCACAAGTTCGGATAGACCTTGCCGCTGTTCGCCAGGATGTCGGCGGCGTCCTTGGCCGGGCCGGAGGTGAACTCGGTGGTCTTCGCGGTGAGGCTCTTACGCGCCGGGATGTGGAACCCGTAGCTGACGCACCAGTCCTTCTGCAGCTCCTCCTGCTTGATCCAGAGCCACTCGATGTACTTCTTGGCCTCTTCGACGTGCTTGCCCTTGGCACCCGCGACCGCGAACCAGCCGCCGGTGCGGGAGACGGGCTTGCCCGCGTCGCCGAACTTCGGCCACGCGACGACGCCGAAGTCGTCGCCGAGCGCCTTCTTGATGGCGGGCATGGCCCACAGGCCGCACCACTGCATGGCCGTGGCGCCCTGGATGAACGCGCCGGGGTCGTACCAGTCGGTGGTGAAGTCCTGCAGCAGCGACTTGTCGTCGTGCAACTGCTTGAGGGCGGAGATCGCGGCGATGCCCTCGGGCGAGTTGAAGACCACCTTCTTGCCCTCGGCGTCGAGCAGGTCGGCGCCGTTGGACCACAGCATCAGGTAGGGGGCGTTGCCAAGGCCGTCGGAGCCGATGAACAGGCCCTTCTGCGCGCGGGTGGTGAGCTTCTTGGCGGCGGCCGCCAGCTCGGCGTAGGTCTGCGGCGGGGTGATCCCGGCCTTCTCCAGGACGCTCTTGCGGTAGTACAGCACCATCGCGTCGTCCATCATCTTCAGGCCGTACAGCTTGCCGTCGACCGTGGCGGAGTCCAGCGACGCCTTGGCGTACTCGTTCTCCTGGCCCTTGACGATGTCGCCGAGCGGCGCGAACAGGCCGTTCTTGACGTCGATGTACTGGAAGTCGCCGATCTCGAACAGGTCGGGCGCCTGCGGGGTGAGCAGCGTCGAGTGGAGCTTGGCGGAGTAGTCGCCCGCGATCCAGGTGACCTTGATCGCGACGTCCGGGTTGGCCTTGGTGTATTCCTTGGCGTACCGGATCGCGGCCTGCTGGGTGCCGGCCTCGCCGTAGGCGTGGTACCACTGCTCCAGCGTGATCTTCGCCCCGGCCTTGACGGCGTCGTCCTTGCCGCAGGCCGCCAGGGCCATGCCGCCGACGAAGAGAAGCGACCCGCTCAGGAAGGCTCGGCGGGACGTCATGATGCTGCTCATATTGGGGGGTTCCTTTCGGGAGAGGCACCGTAACCCGAGGGTCCGCAGGACGGACCTTTGCGCTGAGATGCTGCTAACTGGATGGTGTGACAAGAGACTGGATGGCGACCGCCGCCGCGCCACGCGCCCACTCCTCGAACGGCAGCGGGCGGATGACCAGACCGCACCGCCCCGCGCTGCCGTAGGTCTGGACGGCGAACGCCTCACGGATCGACTCCTCGAACAAGTCGTAGGCGTCGAGGCCTTCGCCGGAGACCACGAGCCGTTCGGGGCCGAGGAGGTTCGCCACCACGGCCAGGCCGAGTCCGACGGCCCGGCCGACGGTGGCGAAGACCTTGCGGAGCACCTGGTCGCCGGAGCGGGCCAGGCCGACCGCCTGCTCGATGGTAAGGCCCTCCACACCGGTGGCGCGGCGGGCCTCGGTGAGCAGGGCCTGGGTGGAGGCCAGCGCCTCCAGGCAACCCGTCGCGCCGCAGTGGCAGCGCGGCCCCTCGATGCCGATCGGCACATGGCCGATCTCTCCCGACACGCCGAACGCGCCGGAGACGAGACCGCCGTTGACGACGAACGCACTGCCTATGCCGGTGCCCACGGTGACCAGGGCGAAGGAGGACGCGCCGACGCCTTCGCCGAACCACTGCTCGGCCACCGCGAGGGCCTTGACGTCGTTCTCCAGGGTCGTGGTGAGCCCGGTGGCCTCGTCCAGCAGGGCGGCGAGAGGGACGTCCCGCCAGCCGAGGAAAGGCGAGTAGCGGACGGTGCCGGTGTCGCGGTCGGCGTCGCCGGAGATGGCGACGCCGAGCCGGTGCGCCCGTTCCCGGAAGTCGGGGTGCTCGTCCAGCAGATCCGTGACGAGCGCGGCGATGGCCGCGACCACGTCGGCGGGTTCCAGAGGGGCCGCGGGGGCGTCGGTCCGCACATCGAAGCCGGGCACAGCGTGGTGACGGGCGGCGACGATCCGGGAGCCGAGGTCGGTGACCACACCGATGAGATCATCACCTGTGATCTTGATGCCGACGAAGTACTCACGCTCCGGCACGACCGCCAGGGGGCTGGCGGGCCTGCCCGCGCCGGGCGCGGTCCGCTCGGCGGAGGCCAGTTCCCGCAGGTAGCCCGCCTCGATGAAGGGGCGGGCAGCCTTGGTCACGGCCGCCGACGACAGGCCGGTGAGCCGGCAGACGTCGACCCGGCTCACCGGGCCCCGGGTGAGGACCATGGTGAAGACCGCGGCGGCGGCGGGGCTGGTGATGGGCACCCCTGAGTTCTGGCTCCCTGACATACCGTTACCGTAGGGTTAATTAATTAACTTCGTCAAGAATTTAATTTCGACGGCTCAGGCTCTACGCTTCCGTACCGTCACTGCCTCCCGCCAGGAGCCTCACCATGATCGAGTTCGACCCCCAGCACCGGATCTGGCTGCTCAGCACGCCCGCGACCGCGTACGCGCTGCGGCTGGACGAAGACGGCACGCCCCGGCACGTGCACTGGGGGCGGCCCCTGACCCTTGCGCAGGCGGCGGCCGTACCGCGGTTCCGGAATCCCGCGGACAGCAGCTTCGAGCACCCGCGGGCGGACGAGACGGAGCTTCCGGTCACCGGGTTCGGGCCGTCCGCCCTGCAGGTCCGCTTCCCCGGCGGCGCACGGGAGATCGAGTGGCGCTCCGACGGACACGTGGTGGACGGCGGGCATCTGACGATCCTGCTGCACGACCGGCACTACCCGCTCGCGGCCGAGCTGCACTACAGGGTGCACGAGGACAGTGACGTGCTGGAGCGGTGGACCGTGCTCCGGCACACCGGGACGGGCGCCCCCCTGGAGCTGTCGCGCGCCGACTCGGCCTCCTGGAGCGTTCCCCGCCTGCGGGACTACCGGCTGAGCCAGGTCACCGGGGCGTGGAGCAGCGAGTTCCGGCTGCGCCGCGAGCCCGTCCCCGGCGGGGAGATCGTGCTGACGAGCAGGCGCGGCATCTCAGGACATCACGTCAACCCGTGGGTCATGATCGACGACGGTGGTGCGGGCGAGGAGCACGGCGAGGTGTGGAGCACCGCGCTGGCCTGGAGCGGCAGCTGGCGGGTCACGCTGCACCGCTCACCCGCCGAGCGGCTGTGCTGGACCGGCGGGTTCGGCCACGAGGGCGTCGCCTGGCGGCTGGAGCCGGGCGAGTCGCTGGAGACGCCGGTGTTCGCGGGCCTGTACTGCGCCGGAGGGTTCGGCGGGACGAGCCGGGCCTGGCACGCCCACATCGCACGGCATGTGCTGCCCGCCGGGTCCGAGCTGCGGCCGGTGGTCTACAACTCGTGGGAGGCGACCGGCTGGGCGGTGACCGAGCAGGGGCAGAAGCGGCTCGCGGCGCTGGCGGCCGAGGCCGGCGCGGAGCTGTTCGTCATGGACGACGGCTGGTTCGGCGCACGCGACAGCGACGGCGCCGGGCTCGGCGACTGGGTGCCCAACCCCGGCAAGTTCCCCGCGGGGCTGAACCCGCTGATCGCCGAGGTGCACCGGCTCGGCATGCGGTTCGGGATCTGGGTGGAGCCGGAGATGGTCAACCCCGACAGCGACCTCTACCGCGCCCATCCCGACTGGGTGCTGCATCAGCCGGACCGGCGCCGCACGCTGCTCCGCAACCAGCTGGTGCTCGACTTCGGACGGCCCGAGGTGACCGCGTGGGCGCACGACTGGCTGGACCGGCTGGTGAGCGAGCACGAGATCGACTTCCTCAAATGGGACATGAACCGGGCCTTCACCGAGGCGGGGCGCCCCGGATCCGGCGATCCTGACCGGGTGTGGACCGATCACGTGCGCGGCGTCTACGAGGTCATGGACCGGCTGCGCGCCGATCACCCCCGGCTGCGGATCGAGGCGTGCGCGGGCGGCGGCGGCCGGGTCGACCTGGGCGTGCTGCGCCGTACCGACGAAGCGTGGACCTCCGACAACACCGACGCCGTCGACCGGATCGCGATCCAGCACGGGTACGGGCAGATCTATCCCGCGCGGACGATGGCGGCCTGGGTCACCGACAGCCCGAACTTCCTGACCGGCCGGGACCTGCCGTTGCGGTTCCGGTTCCATGTGGCCATGGCCGGAGTGCTGGGCCTCGGCGGCGACCTGCTGAGCTGGAGCGCCGACGAACGCAAGGAGGCCGCGGAGCTCGTCGCGCTCTACAAGGAGATCCGCCCGGTCGTGCAGCACGGCGTGCAGTACCGGCTGGGTGAGCCGCCGCTGTCCGGTGTGCAGTACGTCGCGGACGACCGGGTCGTCGTGCTCGCCTGGCGGCTTCCGGCCCCCTTCGGCGTCTCGCCCCTCCCCCTGCGGCTGCGCGCTCTGGAGCCGGACGCCCGCTACCGCGACGACGACACCGGGACCGTCCACCACGGGGCCGTCCTCCTGGCCCACGGTCTCCCTCTCGAACTGCCGGGCACCGGGTACGCCAGCGCGCTGGTCCGCCTGACCCGCCTTCCCTGAAACAGGATCTCGGCGCGCCAAACGTGATCAAGCTCAGAGCTGAACGATGCCGTGTCGTCTTGCCGGATTCGCCGGTAAATGACACGTTCGAAGAAAGCTCTGCCGTCGAGCCCAAGGGGTGCCTCCGGCCATGGACGATCGGATCAGCGACCACACCGGCCAGGCCGGTCCCACCGGACCGGCCGACCTGCCCGAACTGCCCTTCGAGCGGAGCAGCCCGCTCAACGTGCCGGAGAAGTATCGCACGCTGCGGGCCACCGAGCCGGTGACCCGGGTCCGCACCCAGGCGGGCGACCTCGCCTGGCTGGTCTCCGGCTACGAGGAGGCCAGGCAGGCCTTCGCCGACCAGCGTCTCGGCCGCTCGTCCCCCGACCCGGACCAGGCCGCCCGGATCTCCGGCTCCGTGCTGCTCGGCGGCCCGCGTGGCGAGATCGAGACCGAGAAGGCCGAGCACGAGCGGATGCGCCGCATGCTCGCCCCGGCCTTCTCCGCGCGTCGGATGAGCGCCCTGGGGCCGCACGTCCAGCAGCTCGTCGACGGCCTGCTCGACCACATGGCCGAGCTGCCGCCCCCGGTGGACCTGCACGAGATGCTCTCCCTGCCGCTGCCCGTGCTGGTGATCTGCGAGCTGCTCGGCGTGCCGTACGGTGACCAGGAACACTTCAGGAAGCTGGCGGACGCCATGACGGACCTGAGCGATCCGGAACGGGCCGAGGCGGCGATGACCGAGCTGGGCGACTACACCCGGGAGATCATCGTCAGCAAGCGGGCGAACCCGGCCGAGGACGTGTTCTCCGACATGGCCACCATGGACGCCTCCGACGAGGAGATCGCCACGCTCGCCGCCGGGCTGCTGTTCGCCGGCCACGAGACGACGGTCAACCGGATCGACTACGGCGTGCTGTTGCTGCTGTCCGACCGGGCACAGCGCGACGCCCTGATCGCCGACCCGTCGCTGGCGGCCTCGGCTGTGGAGGAGATCCTGCGGATGGCGGCGCCGGGCAACCACGGCATCCCCCGGTACGCCCACGAGGACGTGACCATCGGCGGCGTGACGATCCGACGCGGCGAGGCGGTGCTCATCGCCCCGACGTCGGCCAACCGCGACGAGCGGGTCTTCTCCGAACCCGACCGGTTCGACATCGGCCGCACCCCCGACGACCCGCATCTCGCGTTCGGTTACGCGGGCCGTTACTGCATCGGGGCGAGTCTGGCCCGCGTGGAGCTGCGGTCGGTGTTCGGCACCCTGTTCAGCCGATTCCCCACGCTGGCCCTCGCCGTGCCCGTCGAAGAGCTGACGGAACGCAGGGCCTCCCTCACCGGAGGTTTCACCCACCTGCCGGTCACCTGGTAGCGGGCGGGGGCCCTCGGCATCCGCGGGGCCGGCGCCGCCGGCCTCTCCGGTGACGGGACCGTCAGCCTCACGGGTGACGGCGCCGTTCAGCCTCTCGTGTAACGCGGGATGAAGTGCTCCCCCGCCCCTTCGAGCTCGCCCGCCGGGATGTCCGCGAGAACCCGGACGACCTTCCCCTTCGTGTTCACGACGACGACCCGGCGAGGGTCCCTCGTCCGGTCGATCAGGATGAGGTGGGCGTCGTTGTACCAGCCGACGAGCCTGTTCAGCGCGGGTGCCGGGAGCGTCGCCTGCCGCCGGCCGGTCGCGGTGTCCCACAGGCACACGGACGCGACCCGGTCGGGGCAGGTCGTGGCGAACTGCTTCCCGGCCGGCGAGAACGTGTTCTCACCGTTGCTGGGCTCACCCACCGCCGGGATGGTGCGGACCGTCTTCCCGCTGAGATCGAAGAAACGCAGGCCGGCACCCGAGCCGCCCGGAAAGCGCACGGCGACGGTGGACTCGCCCGGGGCCCACATGAAGGGAAACGCTCCGATCCCTCCGGTGTCGACCGAAACGATCGTCGCCTTGGCCGTCGCCACGTCGACGATGACGAACCCGACGGCCTGCCTCGTGCCGGAGGACTCGTCGTAGGTCGTCAGCAGCACCCGCCTGCTGTCCGCGGACCAGAACGGGTAGTAGTTCGTCAGCGGCTTGCTCACGGTGCGCACCATGAACTCCTGGCCGGTGGCCCGTTTGATCAGCCGTACGGAGTCGTAGGGACCGGGCGTGTTCGCCTTGACCCAGGGCAGAATCCCCGTCCAGGCTCCGTCGGGTGAGACGAACGGCTCCTGGAAAGGGCCGACCGACTGGAAGTCCCCGCTCTTCGCGTCGCGCGCGTAGGAGCTCGAAACATCCGTCCTCAGGTGCATGAAAGACGTCACGCGCACCGGGTCGCCGGGGCTCTCGTGCAGCCTCGCCTTCACCTCGGGGAGCCGGATCTCTTTCGCCGGGGCGGCGGGCGCGTCCGTGACCTCCCGGACCGCGACCGGAGTGGGGGTCCCGGAAGCCTCCGGCCTGCGGGAGGTCGAGCCGCCGCCGACCATGGCGTACACCGCCCCGCCGGACAGCAGTGCCACCGCCGCGGCCACCCCCGCGAGACGCGCTCTCCTGCGACGCCGCCGGGCGTGCGGGTCAGCGGGCACGGTGGCGCCCTCGACGACCCCGGCCGCCCCGGCCGTTCCGGAGACTCCGGAGGCGACAGCCGTCCCCGCGGTGAGCAGATCGCCGTCCAGCCGCCGCTCGCGCGCGCCGAGCAGGCGCAAAAGCGCCTCTTTCGCGGAGGGACGCCGCCCGGGGTCCTTGGACAGGCACTCCTCCACGAGATCACGCAGGTCGCCGTCGAGGTCACCGAGGTCGGGGTCCCTGTGCAGGATCCGGTTGACGATCGCCGGAAGCGAGTCGGTGCCGAACGGCGGCTTTCCGGTCGCCGCGAAGACCATGGTCGAGCCCCAGGCGAACAGGTCCGCCGGCGGTCCCACCAGGGCGGATTCGAGCTGCTCCGGCGCCATGTACGGCGGTGTGCCCACCACGCCGGAACCGGTGACCGAGGTGTCCATCGCCCGGGCGATACCGAAGTCGATCACCCGGGGCCCGTCCCGGCCGAGCAGGACGTTGCTCGGTTTGAAGTCCCGGTGCACCACACCCGCGCGGTGAATGGCGCTCAGCGCGGTCATCGTGCCCACGGCGAGCCGCCGAAGCCGGGCCTCACGCAGCGGGCCCTCGATGTCGACGACCTGCTGGAGCGTGGGTCCTTCGATGTACTCGCTGACGATGTACGGCTGGGCGCCCAGCGTGCCCGTCTCGATGACCTGGGCGGTGCAGAAGGGGGCCACCCGGCGCAGGATCTCGATCTCCCGCAGGAGAGATCCCGGCGCCGTGCCCGCCTGCTCCTCCCCTCCGCCCGGACCCTGGCGCAGCAGCTTGACGGCGACCCGGCCGCCGGTGGATGAGGCGCCCAGGAAAACCGAGCCCTGACCGCCCTCACCGATTCGCCCGAGGAGTTCGTAGGCGCCCACGTGCGAGGGGTCGTCGGCGCGCAGAGGAAGGAGGTTCGTCATGGGCGGCTTACTTCGGGGCGAATCTGAACTGGACGAGCTTGGTGTTCTTCTTCGGGATCTCCGCCAGGTCGCGGACCACCTTGCCGTGAAGATCCATGACGACGTACTTGAGCGGGTCTTTCCGCGGATCGACGACGATCAGGTGGTGTTCGTCCCACCAGCCCGCTATCGCGGTGTCGCCGTTCCAGATCGGGACCGTGACCGCCCTGTCGCCGGTCTTGGCGTCCCACACGCACGCGGCGTTCTGCTTGCCCGTGCTCTCGGGGCAGTAGGTGTAGAAACGGGTGCCCGAGGGGGAGAAGATCCCGGGGCCGGGGATCAGTCCCACCCAGGGCATCGTTCGCACGATCCTCCCGTTCTGGTCCCGGAACCGGAGGCCGAACCTCGGCTTCTTGTGCTCGTAGGCCCCGACGACGAGGGTCCCGTCGGGGCTCCAGTCGAAGTTGCCGTAGCCGTCCCGCTGGTCGTCGGTCATGACGATGGTCGCCTTCCGGGTGCCGACGTCCACGACGACGAACCCCGCGGGATATTGCACCTTCTGTTTGACGTCGAAGTTGTAGAAGGTGAGGAGCAGGCGCCGGCTGTCCGGGCTCCACGTTCCCGAGAGTCCTCTCAGCGGCTGTTTGAGCGTGTCCACCGAGAACTTCTCGCCGGTGGCCCGGTTGATGAAGGTGACGTAGTCATAGCTCGACGCGGCGAACTTGAACCAGGTGTTCACCGCGATCCACTTGCCGTCCGGGGAGATCGTGGGATCGCCGTAGTCGGCGTTCTGCGCGACCGTGCGGAACGTGTCACCTCCCGGGTCGCGCGCGTATGTGCGGTATACCGGGGCCTTCTTGTTGTGGTCGGTGATGAAGTAGGACACCAGCCGTACCGGATCCGCCGGGTTCTCGTGCAGCGTGAGCTGCGTCTCGGGGACCTTCACCGTCTTCGTGGCCGCCGGGGGAGGCGACGGCGACGCCTGGATGACGACGGAGGACGGGGAGGGAACCGGCGTGGGGGGCGGCGCGGTCACGGGGGCGGGAACCGTGCGGGAGGTCAGCGCGTAGACGGTGCCGCCGGAGACGAGTGCGATGGCCACGGCGGCGGCGCCGAGGAGCAGGGAGCGGCGGCGCCGATCCGGCTGGGCCGGGGGCGGCAGCTGTACGCGCGTGGCCGGATCGGGCGGCGGGGCGGAACTGAGGTCCGGCCCGGCGGAGGCGGGCGCGGGAAGGACCGGCCCGGCTGTCGCGAAGATCTGGGAGTGACCGACCAGCCTGAGCAGGGCGTCGCTCGCGGTCGGCCGGTGGAGGGGGTCCTTGGCCAGGCAGTCGGCCACCAGACCGCGGAGATCGTCGTCGAGAAAGGTGAGGTCCGGTTCGCTCCGGAGGATCCGGTTGATCGTCGCCGACATGGAGCCGCCCTCGAAGGGCGGCCGCCCGGATGCCGCGAAGAGCATCGTGGAACCCCACGCGAACAGGTCGGCGGCCGGTCCCACGGCCTCGCCTTCCAGCTGTTCCGGTGTCAGGTAGGCGGGTGTGCCGACCGACCGCGTGGTGCTGGCGGCACCGGATTCGAGCGCCTCGGCGATGCCGAAGTCGATCACTCTCGGCCCGTCCGGACCGAGCAGCACGCTGCCCGGGTTGAAGTCGCGATGGACGACCCCGGCCTGGTGGATGGCGACCAGGGCCGTCATGGTACCGATCGCGAGCCGGTGCAGCGCCGTGCCACGCAGCGGGCCGTCGTCCTCGACGGCCTCGCGTAGAGTCGGGCCGTCGATGTATTCGCTGACGACGTACGGCCGGTCGCCTGACAGGCCGGTCTCGATGACCTGTGCCGTGCAGAAGGCGGATACTTGCCGCAGCTCCTCGACCTTGTGCAGGAACCGCTCGGTTCCGGTCAGACCGGCATGGACGAGCTTGACGGCGACGCGCTCCTCTCCCGGTCCCGTTGCCAGGTAGACGGTGATCTTCCCACCTTCGCCGAGTTTCCCGACAATCCGATATTCGCCTAAATAAGGCGGATCATCATGGCTTAGGGGGATGACCTCCGGCATACCGGGCTTCTCCTTAAAGAGCTCGTCCGTAGATCATCAATCTATCCGCATGGAGCGCCGAGACGGCAAGTCCATCGCATCCCGCGGGCGGGAATGCCTCCTCTCCTCGTTCCGTCACTCACCCGGTACCACCGGGGCTGGGAGCGGGGCTTCCGCTCTCCTCGTGACCCGGGGTCATGCTCTCGGTGGGACTGGGGCTGGGACTGGGGCTCATGACGCCGCCGCGTGCCTTCCTGAGCATGCTCAGATGCTCCCGCACCACGGGCCTGGCGTCCTCGGCGAGCTTCTTCACCTCAGGAGAGGAACCCATGTTCGCCTCCTGCTCCAGGCGGACCAGGGCCAGGCGGTGGCCGGCGATCATCGCGTCCAGCCATGCGTTGTCGAAAACCTGCCCGGTCAGCCTCGACAGCTCCGCGAGATCCTCACGCTGTCTGGCGTTCGGATTATTGGGCAACGGCACCTTGGCCTTCTCGGCCACCTGCTGCACGCTCTCGTCCAGCTTCGTATGGTCATCGACCAGTGTCTTCCCGACGTCGCTTATGCTTCGATCCGTCGATCGCTGCTCGGCGAGCTTCCCCGCCTGGATCTCGGTCAGGTTGATCCGATGTATCTGGACCAGGAATATCTTGTCCTGCTCGTTGAGCTCCGGCTGAGCTGCGACAGCTCCGGCTGCGGCGCCGCCCAGCACGACCATCGCGACGGTCAGTAAGACGATGATTCTTCGAATCATGGATCCTCCGTCGTCCAGTGCAGTGAATTTACGACCTTCTCCCCATATGCACTGATATTTACGGATATAGCAGCACTGCGGTTTAAATGCTGTTAAAAACCCCGTCGAGAAGCGCTGACCGGCGGACGACACCGGCCGTTCCCGAGCTCGTACGGCCCCGCCGCCGACATCGCGGGGCCGTACGAGGTCCGGGGCGCCCGTTCCGCGGCGTCAGTTGTCGCTGACGAACCGCTGGGCGAGCTGCCGGCCGAGGGTCACGGCCTGGGAGTGGTTCTCTATGGCCGCGACCTTGGTGCCCGAGCCGGTGAAGACGATGTAGGTGACGCCCGTGTCGGTGCCGCCGTTGCTGGGGTCGGGGTTGATGCCCAGGTCGGCCGCCGCCCGGTAGGACGCCTCGCCGATGATCCCGCTGGGTCCGGTGTCACCCACCACGGCATATTCGACCTGACCGTTGTAGACCACCGCCACGACCGTCCCGCAGCCGATCCCCTTGGTGGTGTAGTTCCAGATGCGGCTCGTGCTCGGCACCACCACGTATGGCAGCTGCGCGGCGTTGAGCGGGGCGTCGCCGCTCGTGTGGCAGAAGGTCTCGGGCAGGAAGCAGCAGTCGGTGTCCTCGTTGCACTGGCTGGTGCGGACGCCGTCACAGTCGATGTCCATGTCGGCCTTCCAGAACACCGCCCCTGTCTTGTCGCACACGGCGACCGTCGCGGTGCTGACGTCGGAGTCGGTCTTGTACTTGCCGTTGGAGATCTGGCTGCACGCGGTGACCTTGGCCAGCAGCTGATCGGCGGTGACTCCGTCTCCTCCATCGGTCGTGGTGCCGGTCACGGTGACGCTGCGCCCGGACTCGTTTCCCGCGGCGTCGACCGCTGTGATCGCGTAGGAGTGCGTCGAGGAGGCGGCCAGGCCGATGATGGTGGCACTGGCCGTGACCGAGCCGGCCCTGAGAGTGGACCCCTCGTAGACGCGGTAGCCGGCGACGGCGACGTTGTCGGTGGAATCGTCCCAGGCGAGCGAGATGCTGCTGGCCGAGGTTCCCGTCACCCGGGGGTTGGCCGGGATGGTCGGCGCCTGGTTGTCGCTTCCGCTGGAGCCGCTGACGGCGAGCCGGTCGACGTTGGGTCCTCCGGCGGAGCCTGTGCCCGTCGCCCGGATCGTGTTGACACCGGCGTTGAGGGTGGCGACGACGACGGTGTCAGCCCAGGTGTCCCAGTTGACCGTGGGAGGAAACGCCTTGCCGGTCGCCACCACCGTTCCGTTGACGGAGACGTCCATCGGGCGGGCCGCCGTGGTGCCGTTGGCGTACCGGAACGTGAGGGTGTGGGCTCCCGCCGAGGCGACGTTCACCGTCCATTCGATGGAGCCGCCGGGCGCGTTGACGTAGTCGACGAAGCCGGTGCCGGTGAAACCGGTGTGGTTGGTGGCGACCGAGGCCTGTGAGAGGGCCGCCGCCTCGGCCTGGTACTCCGCGGCGGGGGCGCCGTCGGCGGTGACCTCCAGATAGTCGAGGTTGGGATTGCCGCCGGAGGTCGTGGCGGAGACCCGGATCACGTTGCTCCCCGCGCTCAGCGAGGCGGTGAGGGTTGAGACGGCCCAGGTGTCCCAGTTGCCGGTGCCGCTGAAAGCCCGGCCGGCGGAGACGACCGTGCCGTTGACCGAGATGTCGGCCGGCCGGTTGGCGGTGGTGCCGTTCGCGTAGCGGAAGGTCAGGGTCGCGCTGCCGGCCGCGGGGGCGCTCACCGCCCATTCGGTGTAACTGCCGGCGACGTTGTCGCCGTTGACGAAGCCGGATCCGGAGAATCCGGCGTGGTTGGACTCCACGGCCCCCTGGAAGATGGTGGCGGCCTCCGCCTCGTAGCGGATCGTGGTAGCACTCGCCGACGCGGACGCGAACACGGACGGGACGAGCGCCAGGAGGATGGAGGGAACGAGGACGGAGGAGATGAGGGCAGCCCGGAGCAGGCGCCGAAGCGCCGGTCTGGCAGGACGCACGACTCGCCTTTCTGCTGAGCCGTACGCTCCGTTGCCCCCCAGCCGGGCGAAGCGGCCAAGCATCTCGTTGGTGAACGAGGATGGATAGCTCGAGCAGATAGTTAGGAAAGGTTCCTAATGATCAGAGATCTGACCACTCCGATGTCGTGGAGTCAAGAGACGGCAGGATAACTAAATACGGATATGTCTGGACATATTTCGCTGACCTGCTAAGGAAGATCCGCGACGGAAAAGCCTTCCGTCGCGGAGGCCGGCGTCGCCGGTCAGCGCACCAGCCGGTCGAGGCGGATCGGCAGGTCCCGGACCCGGATGCCGGTGGCGTGGTGCACCGCGTTGGCGATCGCGGCGGCGGTGCCCACGATGCCGATCTCTCCTATGCCCTTGGACCCCATCGGGTTGAGGTGCGGGTCGTCCTCGTCGATCCAGAACGCCTCGATGTCCCGCACGTCCGCGCAGGCCGCGACGTGATATTGGGCGAAGTCGTGGTTGAGGTAGTCGCCGAACTCACGGTCCATGACGCTCTCCTCCAGCAGGGCCATCGACAGGCCCATGGTCATGCCGCCGATGAACTGCGAGCGCGCGGTCTTCGGATTGATGATCCGGCCCGCGGCGAACACGCCGAGCAGCCGCAGCACCCGCGTCTCCCCGGTGTCCGCGTCCACGCCCACCTCGGCGAACTGGGCGCCGAAGGCGTGCCGCGCGAACCGTTGCTCCCCGATCTCCCCGGTGGTGTCGGCGCTCGCCTCCAGGCCGCCCACGGGCACCTCGCCACCTCGCCGGTCGAGCTCGCCCGTCAGGGCCTCGCAGGCCCGGATCACGGCCGTGCCCCACGAGGCGGTGCCCATCGACCCGCCCGCCACCGGGGCGCTGGGCAGCGAGCTGTCGCCGATCTCCATCCGGACCCGCTCCGGTGAGGTGCGCAACGCGTCGGCGGCCATCTGGGTGAGCACTGTCCGGGCGCCGGTGCCGATGTCCACGGCGGCGATCCGTACGGTGAACCCGCCATCCGGCTCCTGACGGACGACCGCCTGGGACGGGCTCTGGTAGACCGGATAGGTGGACGACGCCACCCCGGTCCCGATCAGCCACCTGCCCCGGCGCCGGATGCCCGGCGCCGGGTCGCGACCGGCCCAGCCGAAGCGCCGCGCTCCCTCGCGCAGGCAGGCCACCAGGTTCCGGGAGCTGAACGGCAGGCCGCTCTCCGGATCGATGTCCGGATCGTTGCGGATCCGCAGTTCCACCGGGTCGATCCGGCATGCGACAGCCAGCTCGTCCATCGCCGACTCCAGCGCGAACATGCCCGGTGTCTCGCCCGGGGCGCGCATCCACGACGGGGTCGGGACATCGAGCCGGACCAGGCGGTGGGTGGTGCGCCGGTTGGGCGCGGCGTACATCATCCGGGTGGCCGTGGCGGTCTGCTCGGCGAACTCCCGGATCCTGGAGCTCTGTTCGAAGGCATCGTGCATGATCACGGTCAGCCGCCCGTCGGTGTCCGCGCCGAGTCGTACTCGCTGGATCGTCGGGGTGCGATAGCCGGTCACCGCGAACATCTGCTGCCGGGTCACCGCGAGCTTGACCGGACGGCCGACGTGCTTGGCGGCGAGCGCCGCGAGCACTGCGGACGGCCAGGGCATGCCCTTGGACCCGAAACCGCCGCCCACGTGCGGGGAGATCACCCGGACGTTCTCGCGCGGCATGCCGAACAGCGGCGCGATCGTGTCGCGGACCTGCGACGCGCCCTGGGTGGAGTCGTAGAGTGTCAGGCCGTCGCCGCTCCACACGGCGACCGTGGCGTGCGGCTCCATCGGGACGTTGTGCTCCGCCGGCGTGGTGTAGGTCGCCTTCACCACGACCGGGGCGGTGGCGAACGCGGCGTCCGGATCGCCCTGCTCGGTGTCGGTCGGATAGTTCGGGTTGACGTGGTCCGGCCGGTACATCTCCGGGTGGTCGGCGCGCAGCCCGACGTCGTGCGGCTCGGCGTCGTAATCCACCCGGAGCACCCGGGCCGCCTCCCTGGCGTCCTGGAGTGTCTCGGCCACCACGGCCGCGACGTACTGGCCGCGGTAGGCCACCCTCGGTGACTGCAGCACGGCCAGCTCGGCGTTTTCCGGCGGGGCCAGCACGGGCGCGTTGCCGTGCCAGATGGCGGCGATCACTCCGGGGAGCCTGAGCACGGCGTCGACGTCGACCGCGCGGATCTCGCCGCGGGCGATGGTGGCCTGCACCGGTACGGCGTAGGCCAGGTCGTCCGGGAAGTGCTCGAACGCGTATCGAGCCCGGCCCGTCACCTTCTCCATGCCCTCGACCCGATCCAACGCCGAGCCGGTGTACGGCGAAGCCGTGGTGGTCATGGCGTCTCCGCGAGGTCGACGAGGGTGCGGACCAGGACGTTGTGGACAAGGTGCACCTTGAACGCGTTCTGCCGCAGCGGGCGCGACTGGGCCAGCTCCGCGTCGGCCGCCCGCGCGAACTCCGCCGCGGTGGCCGCCGAACCGCGCAGCGCCGACTCGGCGCGCTCGGCCCGCCAGGGGATGTGCGCCACGCCGCCCAGCGCGATCCGGCAGTCCCGCACCACACCGCCTTCCACGTCGAGCGCCGCCGCCACCGACACCACCGCGAACGCGAACGACGCCCGATCCCGCACCTTGCGGTAGCGCGACCGGGTCGCGAACGGCAGCGCGGGCACCTCGACCGCGGTGATCAGGTCGCCCGGTTCCAGCACGGTGTCGCGCTCCGGCTCGTCGCCCGGCAGCCGGTGCAGTCCCGGCATCGGCACGGTGCGAGGCCCGCGTGCCCCCTCCACGTGGACGACCGCCCCGAGCGCGGCCAGCGCGACGGCCATGTCCGACGGGTGGGTGGCCACGCAGCTGCCGGAGTGCCCGAGGATCGCCAGGTTCCGGTGGTCACCCTCGCGGGCCGGGCAACCGGAGCCCGGTTGCCTTTTGTTGCACGGCTTGGTCACGTCCTGGAAGTAGGAGCAGCGGGTGCGCTGCAGCAGGTTGCCGCCGACCGTGGCCATGTTGCGGATCTGGCCCGAGGCTCCCGCCAGCACCGACTGGGCGAGCATCGGGTGGATCCGCCGTACCAGCGGGTCCGCGGCCAGGTCGCTGTTGCGCACGCCCGCGCCGATCATCAGGCCGCCGTCCTCGCTCTCCTCGATCGCGCCGCAGGAGATCCTGGTGACGTCCACCAGCGTCTCGGGCGAGACGACGCCGAGACGCATCAGGTCCACCAGATTCGTGCCGCCGCCGAGGTACATGGCGTCCGGCCGCCCGTCCAGGGCCGCCACCGCCGACCGCGCGTCGGTGGCTCGCCGGTAGTCGAAGGGCCTCATCGGGCCACCTGCCCTATGGCCGCGACGATGTTGACGTAGGCGCCGCAGCGGCACAGGTTGCCGCTCATCCGCTCGCGGATCTCGTCGTCGTCGAGCCAGGGCCCGGCGTTCAGATCCTCGGTGACCGCGCTGGGCCATCCCGCCGCGGCCTCGGCCAGCATGCCGACCGCCGAACAGAGCTGCCCGGGTGTGCAGTACCCGCATTGGAAGGCGTCGTGCTCGATGAACGCCGCCTGCAGGGGATGCGGTGTGTCGCCGTCGGCCAGCCCCTCGACCGTGGTGATCTCCCGATCGTCCAGGGTCACCGTCAGCGCCAGGCACGACTTCACCCGCCGGCCGTCCACCAGCACCGTGCACGCCCCGCACTGGCCGTGGTCGCAGCCTTTCTTCGCCCCGGTCAGGCCGAGCCGCTCGCGCAGCGTGTCCAGCAGTGTCTCGCGGGTGTCCACGGTGATCGGATGGCTGTCCCGGTTGACCGACAGGCGGATGTCCACCATGACCGGGACAACGGCCGGAGCGTCCGGTCCTGGGATGTTCGCTTCACCTTTCACGGGCGCTCCCCTACCCACCCGTTCGCCCGGCTTACCTCCGCGTTTGACGACAAGCGCTTGACCGTTCCCCGACCCGTTCCGGGGCCGGCCTCACGGCTTGGGGGGATGTTCACCTGCCGCGGAAGGCCGGACGTTCACGCACGGGCAGGCCCGGAGGGCAGCCTCCTCGCCCTTTGACCGAAACCATCAACAAGGTTCACTAAGTCCCGTTAGGGTTATTCCACATCCATTAAGGTCGCCCTCGATCACCATCCCCCGCCGTGGAGCTTCTCCCCCACGGCCGCCACACCGGAGCCACATCGGCCCTCGCCCCGCTCGCCTGCCTCCCCGTGCCGGCGGGGACGGCGTGGCGGTCTCCCGGCGCCGGAGCCCGAGCCGGCACGGGCGGGCGGCGAGCCCGCGAAGGGGCCTCCCCCCGCGGCCCCACCCAAGCCCGCGAGACCGGCTACGGCGATCGCCCTGCCGCCCGCATCGGACCACGCGCCCGGTTCCAGGCCTGGCGACACTCAGATAATGCGCATATAACCGCTAATTCCTAAGCCATTCAGATAAAAAACTAAGCGCTTACTTATTTCGGCTTGACATGGCGTTCCCGAGGGAAGAGTTACGCAGGTGAAGACTCCGTCAGATGATGGGCGGCTGGCCGATCAGCTGTCGATCGGCGTTCTCACATCCATCTTCCCGATGTCGCTGATCGATGAGGTCGTGCGGATCAGCGGGTGCGCGGACAGGCGGCGACGGGCACTGCCGGCTCGCCTGACGATCTACTACGTCCTGGCCCTCTGCCTGTTCTTCGACAAGAACTACGACCAGGTCATGCGCCTGCTGCTGAACGGATTGTCATGGCGCTCGCGCTGGGTCCACACGTGGGAGCCGCCCAGCGTCTCGGCGATCAGCCGGGCCCGCGCGCGGCTCGGCGCCGAGCCGTTGCGGGTCCTCTTCTGCCAGGTGGCCGGCCCCGTGGCGGAGCCTGCGGCCCCCAGATCGTGGCTGGGCGGCCTCCGGCTGGTCACGATGGACGGCACGGCGCTGGCCGTCCCGGAGACCCGTGACAACTCGGCGTTCGGCTACCCGGACGAAGCCGCCCGGTTTCCGTGCGTCCGGGTGGTGGCCGTCGCCGAGAACGGCACCCACGCGTTGATCGACGCGACGTTCGCCGGCTCGGCCGTGGAGCATCACACGCTGGCGCGGAGGCTCCTGCGCTGCCTGGAGTCGAACATGCTGCTGCTCGCCAGCTTCGGCTCCAAAGGGTTCGAGCTGTGGCACCAGGCGGTCGAGACCGGCACACACCTGCTGTGGGGAATCACCGGAGCCGACGAACTTCCCATAGGGCGCAGCTTCGGGGACGGCTCCTACCTGTCCAGGCCGGCCGGCCTGGGGGGCGCGACCCTTCGCGTCATCCCCCTTCCGGGCGCGGAGTGGCTGATCACAACGCTGATCGATCCGGGGCAGGCGTCCGCGTCCGAACTGGCGGCGCGATACGCGGAGCGATGGGCCATGGACAGCGCGCTGGCCTGGCTGCGATCCGACCGGCATGGTCCCGTGGCGGCGCTGCGATCCCGGAGCCCGGAGATGGTGGCGCAGGAGGTCTGGGCCCTGCTCTGCACCTACCAGGCCATCCGCGCGCTGACGTGCCAGGCCACGGGCCGCGTGGAGGTCTCGTGCGCCTGCGCCTGGCGCGGCCGTCACAGCCCCTGCGCCAGGTCCGCGCCCCGGCGCTGAAACCGGATGCGCCGTCCGCCCCGAGACGGCGCGCTCCCCCACCGGTCCGGAGCGGACGCCACCGGTTCGGAGCGGACGCCACCGGTCCGGAGCGGACGCCACCGGTTCGGAGCGGACGCCGTTGGCAGCCCGTACGGCCCGCAGACGCCGAGACCCGCCTCCCCGGGTGTGCGCCGGAGAGGCGGGCCTGCTCCCTGATGAGCGCGGGAGCCTTTTCAGGAGGTTCCTTCGGGATGTGATCCTCAGGAGGTGACGTGGAGCTTCTGGTTGTAGACGCCCGAGTTCGCGGTGGTCTCGCCCAGAATCTGGAAGGTGGCGCTGAAGGTGGCCGAGCCGGGGCAAAGGAAGCTGCCGCCGGTCTTGACGAGGCTGTAGTTGGTGGCCCTCGCCTGGGCCTGGGCTATCGAGGGAAGCGGGCGGTTGGGGTTGTCGGAGTTGAAGCCGTCCATGACGATGCTGTCTCCGGCCCCGGAACCCCGGTAGGTGCAGGTGATGGTGCCGAACCAGCCGGTGGTCACCGCCGAGACCCTGACGTTGCTGATGGTCAGGGTGCCGTCGCGCCCGCCGCTCACCGGGCCGTAGGTGACGTTGCCGCCGTTCCACGGCAGCGAGACCGCGCTCACCGTGGAGCTGCCGCCGGCGCTGTTCGGGCAGGCCGGGCCGGGAACGTTGCTGAAGCTGAAGACCGAGACGTTCAGGCCGGTGCCGTTCGACTGAACGGTGCCGTCGATGTTGCCGGTGTTGCAGGTGCCGGTGCCGAGTGACGTCGAGACCTGCACGGGGGCGATCAATGTCGCGCGGACTTTACCCGAGTAAGCGGCACCGGCCGCGTTGTCCCGGTGAATCGTGGTGGTGGCCGCCCACGCAGGCGCCGAAACGAGAGTAAATGCGACGGTGCTGACGACTGCGGCGGCGGCGGCGA
The DNA here is from genome assembly GCF_042898655.1 of Streptosporangium sp. NPDC000396. Lineage (NCBI taxonomy): Bacteria > Bacillati > Actinomycetota > Actinomycetes > Streptosporangiales > Streptosporangiaceae > Streptosporangium > Streptosporangium sp. NPDC000396. The sequence continues at coordinate 175,769 of NZ_JBIAZA010000017.1, read as the reverse complement.
GGTTTCGGATAAGTTTCATCGGCCACTCCCATGTAATTTGCCGGACATCGCGAGAGTAGATATCCGCATATTTCCAGTCAACGCCTGAGCGCCAAACATTTTTGCCGGACGGCATTTTTTCATCGCAAGCACATGAAAGCCCTGTTGAGATAAGCGCTTCATCGACGGCGGCGCCGACCTGTTGATTCCACACAATTCAGCGCCACCGGGACACAGCGCACGGAGCATCCCCAGAAGTCCGTTACTCCAGCTCAGAACATGACAACGTCGAACGCGAGAGGGATGCGGGTCAAATCCAAAATCGCGATCACAGGATCCCGCCGAACCATCCGAGGTGAAATTGACACCGACCCCGGCAAGTGCACCAGTTCGTCGACCACGGCCGGGGCAACCGGCCCACAGAATGCCGATCCCGCCATAAAAGTCTTCCAGCTCGCCGACGAAGAATGCGAACAACAAAGATCCGCTCCGGCTACATCCGAGCGCCGCCCGCCGCAAAAGAATTCCTCGGCGTAAAATGAAATCGACCAAGCGCTTGAGTCAACAGCGCTCCCTGGCGGGAAGCCGTCACCACACGGGTCCGGCGGGGGCGCCCCGGCCGGGGGCCGGGGTCACCGGCCGGGCGGGCGTCGGCAGCCCCCTTCCGAGACCGCCGCCTCCCCCTCGGGCCGGCCGGAAAGCCCTATGGGGCCGAAAATCCGAAACCCCGGCCCGGCGCGCGGCCGTACCAGCCGATCGGGACAGCACATCGTTCACCACCGGCGGAGACACGGCGGTCACCATGGAGCGCCGGGGTCATGCCGCCCATGGCCCCGGCGCGAGCTCTCGCCGCAGCCCTCGACGCGCCCACCGGCCGGTCCGCGGCGTGGGCGAAGATCCGCGAAACAGATCTAGGGCCGATTCTCGCCGTGTTCGAAGGGCTCGGAGGGACCGGCTTCCTCGAAGAGGTCGGCCTCGTCGAGCGGATCGTCCTCCGGCTCAGCCTCGTCGAAGAGATCGACGTCATCGAAGAGGTCGACGTCGTCGAAGGACTCACGGTTCTCCACCAGGTCGGCCAGCTCGATCAGCTGCCGCACGGCGGGGCTGTCCAGGAACGCGGCGAAGACGCCGGCCACTCCCTCACCCAGAGGACGGAACACCTCCACCACGGCTTGCGTCTGCGTGCCGAGACGGGCGCCGACCTCCTGCAGGAAATCCTCCACGATCTGCGGCAGAGGCGGTATCGGCAGCGAGAACTGCGGCTTCGGCGGAATCTTCTCGGGTGGTGCCCAGCGCATGGAGTCTTCGCTCATGGCGAGCCACTCGTCAACGACTCCGTCGATGGAGTCCAACACGTGATCGGGATCGCTTGGCATAGCGGCCCCCTCGTGGCTGAGGTTCTATAAGACGACGGTACCGCGCCCAGGCCGGAGAGGGGATCCCGCGCCCGCGGCGCGAGATCGTTTTACGGGCGCGGCCACCCGGGAACCCTCGGGCACCCACCCCCACCACCCGGGCAGCCCGGAATAAGCGCAGGTGAAACGGGGTAAGAGCCCTCCCGCCAGGGTCGGTAGCGGGTCAGGAGTCCGCTGCAGTCGTGCGAAAGGGATGCGCCATGGCCAGACTGCGGGCGGGATCGGGCATATTTCGCCGTAAACCCATCGAGCACATCGAAGAACCGGAAGGCGCCGTGAGCGAGCAGCTCACCCGTGCGCTGGGACTGGGGCAGCTCACCGCCATCGGGGTGGGCGGCATCATCGGCGCGGGCATCTTCGCTCTCGCCGGCGCCGTGGCCAACGGCGTGGCAGGGCCTGCCGTCGTGCTGTCGTTCCTGATCGCCGGAGTCGCGAGCGCCGCGGCGGCGTTCTCCTACGCGGAGTTCGCGGGGCTCATCCCGAAGGCCGGGTCGGCGTACACCTACGGATACGCGGTCCTCGGCGAGCTGGCGGGCTGGTTCATCGGCTGGGACCTGCTGCTGGAGTACACCGCGATCGTCGCGGTCGTCGCCATCGGCATCTCCGGCTACTTCTCGTTCCTGCTGACCAATCTGGGCATCCAGCTGCCCGCCTGGATGCTGGGGGCGCCGGGGACGGGCGAGGGGCACCGGGTGGACCTGTTCGCCGCCTTGTTGTGCCTGCTGATCGCCTATCTGCTGACTCTCGGCATCAAGAACGCGGCCCGGTTCGAGGTGACCGTCGTCACGATAAAGGTCGTCGTGGTGCTCGTGGTCATCGTCGTCGGCGCCTTCTTCATCAATCCCGGCAACTACGTCCCCTTCTTCCCCTACGGCCTCGGCGGCGCGTTCACGGGCGCGGCCACGGTCTTCTTCGCCGTCTTCGGCTACGACGCCATGAGCACCGCGGCGGAGGAGTCCAAGGACGCCAAGCGCCACATGCCGAAGGCGATCGTTTACTCGCTCGCCATCTCGATGGTGCTCTACGTCCTGGCCTGCCTGGTGCTGACGGGCATGCAGAAGTACTCGGAGATCGACAAGGAGAGCGGTTTCTCCACGGCGTTCAAGTCGGTTGGGCTGAGCGGCCTGGCGAACGTGATCGCGATCGGGGCGATCGTCGGCATCCTCACCGTCATGTTCACGTTCATGCTCGGCGTGACCCGCGTGTGGTTCTCGATGAGCCGCGACGGGCTGCTGCCGCACTGGTTCGCCAAGACGCACCCGGTACGGCACGTGCCGATACGCGTGACGTGGATCGCCGGTGTCGTCTCCGCGTTCCTCGCCGGGTTCCTTCCCATCGTCCAGGCGGCGGAGCTGACCAACATCGGCATCCTGCTCGCCTTCGTGGTCGTGTGCGCGGCGGTGATCGTTCTGCACTACCGGCAGCCCGACCTGCCGCGGACCTTCCACTGCCCCGGCAAGCCGGTCGTTCCCGCGATCGGCATCGTCTTCTCGCTCTGGCTGATCAGCTTCCTGCAGTGGCAGACCTGGGTGCGCTTCGCGGTGTGGTTCGTGATCGGCCTGATCGTGTACTTCGGATACTCCTACCGGCACTCCGCGCTGGCCGGGACGGAGGCCGGAGCGCACAGAAGGACGTCGGCGGACGAGGGCTGACGGTCAGCCGGCAGTCGGCCTGGGAGAAGACCAGCCGGGGCGGCGCTGAAGCTCAGGCCCGCCACCAGCGCCGCGGGCCCGGCCAGGCGGGTTTGACAGTGAGCCCGGCCGGGCGTGGGGCTTCCCGACCCGGCCGGGCCACTACGGTCCCGTCAGGTTCCGGCGTTCGAGTTGCCGGCCAGCTTCACACTCGCGACGTCGTGCCCCAGGATCGCGGTTTCCACCGCGGCCACCGACGAACCCGAGCTCACACCCGGCAGCGTCGCGGTGTCCACGGCGTACAGCGTGAACTCATACCTGTGCGTGGATCCGCCAGGACACGGCCCGAAGTACTGCAGGGCCTTGTTTCCGCTGCCCATCGCCTTCTGCTTGGCACCGGCCACCTCCGGCACGGTGAAGCCGAGGCCGAGCCCTTCGGGCAGTGACAGCCTGTCGGCGGGAATGTCCCAGATCACCCAGTGCTTGCCGCCGTTGGCGGTGTCGATGAACGTGATCGCGTAGCTCTGCGCGGCCGCCGGCGCCCCGGACCAGGCCAGCGGCGGCGAGATGTCGTTGCCGGACACGCCGTCCTGCGCGCAGGTGTGCCTGGCGGGGATGGTGCCGTTGCCGGCGAACGCGCCGCTGGTCAGTGAGAAGGGCTGACCGGCGAACCTCAGCCGGACGATGTCGTTGTCGATCGTCGACGGCGTTCCTCCGTTCTTGTCGTTGTTGGTCGAGGTCAGCCAGAGCCCGCCGTCGGGGGTCTTGACGACCGTGCGCAGCCTGCCCCAGCGGCCGTTGAAGAACGCCCTGGGCGTGTCGGTCGTGTTGCCGGTGATCTTCATGACCCACAGGCGCGCGCCGCGGACCGCGGCCATGTAGATCCAGTCGTTGACGATCTCGATGCCGCTCGGCGAGGCGGAGGACACGCTCCACTGCTGCACCGGGTTGACGTAGGCGCTGTTGCTGCACCGGCCCTCGCAGTTCGGCCAGCCGTAGTTCCTGCCGGCCTGGATGAGGTTCAGCTCGTCCCAGGTGCCGTCGCCGAACTCCGACGACCACAGACGGCCCTGGGAGTCCCAGGCGATGCCCTGCGGGTTGCGGTGGCCGAGACTGTAGACGCGCGGCGCGTTCGGGAACGGGTTGCCCGGCGCCCCGGCGCCGGTCGGGGTGACCCGGAGGATCTTGCCGTTGAGCGAGCCGAGGTTCTGCGCCCGGGTGCCTTCCAGCGCGTCACCGGTGGTGATGTAGAGCATCCCGTCGGGGCCGAACTTGATCCGGCCGCCGTTGTGGAACTTGGCCTTGGAGATACCGGTCACGATCGGCTCCCGGGGGCCGATCTGCCCGTTTTCGAACTTGAAGCGCACCACCCGGTTGTCGGAGGAGGACGTGTGGTAGGCGTAGACGTAGTGGTCGGCGGCGAAGTTCGGTGAGAGGGCCAGGCCCAGAAGGCCGCCCTCACCGACGGTGGTGACCGCCTCGGTGATCTTGCCGACCACGGTCTTCTGCCCGTTCAGCGTGACCCGGACGATCTCGAACCGGTCGCGTTCGGCGACCAGGGCGCTGTTGTCCGGAAGGAATGCCACGCCCCAGGGCAGGTCGAGTTTGGCGACGTCCTTGTCGTAGACCGGGTCGCCGCCGCCCGCCTGCCCGGTCGTCCTGACCGGCAGGGGCGCGCTCCTGGCCGAGGTGTTGCCGTTGGCGTCGAACGCCTCGACGGTGAACGAGTAGGCCGTGTTCGGCGTCAGCCCGTCCGCGGTGGCGGTCAGGTCCGGGACGGTCGCGAACTTCGTGCCGTCGCGATAGACGTTGTAGCCGGTCACCCCGATGTTGTCGGTGGAGGCGTTCCACGCCAGCGTCACGCTGGTCGCCGCCACGCTCACGGCCCGCAGGCCGGCCGGGACGGTCGGCGGCTGCGTGTCGTCGCTGGGCGGCGTGGTGATGTCCACGTTGTTGCTCCCCGGCGAGGCGTTTCCCGCCCCGTCGCGGGCGAGCACGCTCAGCACGTACCTGGTGTTGGGGGTGAGGTTGGTGACCTCGGCGGTGGTGACGTTGCCGCCGACCGTCTTGATCACGTTGCCGCCGTTGTAGATCTCGTACAGCGCGACGCCCACGTTGTCGGTGGACGCCTCCCACGCCAGCTCGACCGAGGTCGGTTTGACCTCGCCGACGACGCGCAGGTTCGCCGGCGTGGTGGGGGGCACGGAGTCGGCCGGCGCCGAGGCGCTCAACCGGTCGAGGTTGGGGCCGCCGTTCGCGGTGGTCGCGCCGGCCCGGACCCTGTTGGCTCCGGCGACGAGGCCCGCGGTGACGGACTTCTCCACCCAGGTGGTCCACGCGCCGGTGCCGGGGAAGGACAGCCCGGCGGAGACCGGCGTGCCGTTGACGGAGATGTCCATCGGCCGGTCGGTCGTGGTGCCGTTGGCGAAACGGAACGTCAGGCTGTAGTTGCCGGCGGTCGCGGCGTTGACGGTGAACTCGACGTAGGAGCCGGCGACGTTGTCGTAGTTGACGAATCCGGTGCCGGTGTACCCGGCGTGGTTGGACTCGACGGCCCCCTGGGAGATGGTGGCGTTCTCCGCCTGGTAGTCGCTGCTCGGCGCGGCCACCTCCACGTCGACGAAGTCGAGGTTGGGAGCGCCCCCCGCGGTCGTGGCCGTGATCCGGACGGTGTTGGATCCGGCGTTCAGCGGGGCGGTCAGGGTGGAGGTCGCCCAGGTACTCCAGGAGCCGGTGCCGTTGAAGGCCCTCCCGGCCGAGACGACGGTGCCGTTGACGGCGACGTCGGCGGGGCGGTTGATGGTCGTGCCGTTGGCGTAGCGGATGGCGACGGCGGCCGTTCCGGCGGTCGCGGCGTTGACGGTGAACTCGACGTAGGAGCCGGCGGCGTTGTCCGTGTTGACGAACCCGGTTCCGGAGAATCCCGGGTGGTTGGACTCCACCGCGCCCTGGGAGATGGTGGCGTTTTCCGCCTCGTACCGGGTGGGCGCGGCGGCGGCGGGGAGGGCCGCCAGCACGCTGAGCAGCAACCCGGCAACGAGCACGCCGGCCAGCGAGCGCGCTCGGGTAGGAGATCTCATCGATCCTCCTGCTGTCTTGGGGGGAGAGACGGGCAAGAGAGCTAGTTAGGAAGGGTTCCTAACTATGAAATTGATAGGATCATTAGATACAGTTCTTTGTCAATAGAGCCGACAGGCGATGCGGGCGCCCCAAAATCCCTCGACAGCGAGGGGATTTTCATCAGGATGAATCGCGCCCGCGCCCCTCAGCCCACGATGCCGCGTTCCAAAGATCCTACCTTTACGGCTGAGCGAGCGGACGGAGCACGGGATCGGCGTGAAGGAGCCTCACGCCTTGCCGCGGGTGGGCACCACGGCGACGGGACAGCGGGCGTGATGCAGCACCCCGTGGCTCACCGAGCCCAGAACCGCCGCGCTCAACGCTCCCAGTCCCCGGGAACCGACCACCACCAGATCCGCCGACTCCGAGGCGTCACGCAACGCGACGACCGGGTGCTCGCAGATCGCCGTCTTCTCGACCTCCACCTGCGGATACTTCTCCTGCCAGGAAGCGAGCGCCTCCTCGACCACTCTCTTGCCGGTAACGGAGATCTCCTCCACCAGCGGCGTGTAGACCGGCGCGTAGGGCCCCAGTACCGGCATCTCCCAGGCGTAAACCGCGTGCAACCGCGCCTCCCGGCGCGCCGCCTCCTCGAAGGCGTACCGCAGCACCACCGCCGAATGCGCCGACCCTTCGACCCCGACCACGACCTCCCCGTGCTCCTGCTCCAGCGCGCCCTTGACGACCACGACGGGCACCGGCACGTGACCGGCCAGCCTCAGCGGGACCGACCCCAGCAGCAACCCGGTGAACCCTCCCCGGCCGCGCCCGCCGACCACGAGCTGCTCGGCGTCCTCGGCTTCCCGCCGCAGGACCTCCACCACCCGGCCGGTCTCCAGGGAGATCTCGACCTCCAGTCCGGGGGCGCGATCGCGCACCAGATCAGCCGCCGCGTCCAGCACCCCCTGGCAGTATTCCGACACCGAGTCGCGAAACCCCGGCGGCGTCTGCAGCGGGATGTCGTAACCCAGGTCCTCGCACACGTGCACGATCCGAAGAGCACAACCACGCCGCATGGCGTCATCGGCCGCCCATTCGACGGCCGCCCGCGAGGAAGGTGAGTCGTCGGCACCCACCACCGCATGCGTCGCCATGTCATTCCCCTCCCGCTCTCACATTCGATCTGTTCCCCTCGGCGGTCACACCAGTCAAAAGATCCGGTCAGCAACGACCTTCGATCTCTTTGCCGACGGCTCCCGCGGCATGCCGGCGGCTCCTCCGGCGACGCTCCGCGAGGACACGGCGGATCGCCCGTTCCTCGGCGGGTTAGGGGCGGGCCTGGGCGGGGAGGCCCGGAAGTGATCCGAACCAGGACGCGGAAACCACCGCCTCCTCGAACCCGGCGACACTCGTCTTCCCGTTGGGAGAGCCCCATGACCGAACGCGCAGCGGCCCCGGGCGGCGGGCCGGGCCCGTGGACCTCCGGGCACGCCCGGTGATCCCCGCCGAGATGGACGCCTGGGTGGTCGCCCGCCCGGGACCGATCGGCTCGCACCCCCTGGAGCGGGTCCGGATCCCGGTCCCCGTGCCTGCCCCCGGCGAGGTGCTGGTCCAGGTCGAGGTGTGCGCCGTCTGCCGTACCGACCTCCACCTCGCCGAAGGCGACCTGTCCCCGCGGCGCCCGAGGACCGTGCCCGGTCACGAGGTCGTGGGGCGGGTGGTGGCGTGCGGCCCGGAGACGGTACGGCTCGCACCCGGCGCGCGCGTGGGCGTGGCCTGGCTCCGCTCGACCTGCGGGCGCTGCCGCTACTGCCGCCGGGGAGCGGAGAACCTCTGTCCCGCCTCCACCTACACCGGCTGGGACGCCGACGGCGGCTACGCCGAATACCTCACCGCCCGCGAGGACTACGTCTACCCGCTTCCCGAGGAGGCCCCGGCCGCGAAGCTGGCGCCTCTGCTGTGCGCCGGAATCATCGGATACCGCGCCCTGCTCCGCTGCGATCTGCCGCCCGGCGGCCGCCTGGGCATCTACGGCTTCGGCGCCTCGGCCCATCTGACCGCGCAGGTCGCCGTCGCCCAGGGCGCGAGCGTGCACGTCCTCACCCGGTCGGCCAAGGCTCGTGAGCTGGCCAGGGCGCTGGGAGCGGCCTCGACCGCGGGCGCGGCCGAGGCCCCGCCCGAACCGCTGGACGCCGCGATCCTGTTCGCGCCGGTGGGCGAGCTGGTGCCGGTCGCGTTGACCGCCCTGGACCGGGGCGGCACCCTCGCCGTGGCGGGCATCCACCTCAGCGACATCCCCGCGCTGAACTACCAGCGCCATCTGTTCCAGGAGCGGACGCTGCGCAGCGTCACCGCCAACACCCGCGCCGACGGCCGGGCATATCTGGAGTTCACCTCTGTCCATCCCCCGCGGGTCACGACCGTGCCCTACCCCTTCGAGGCGGCGGACCGGGCGCTGGACGACCTCGCCGGCGACCGCGTCGAAGGCGCCGCCGTACTCATGATCCGGCCCTGACCCCGCCGCGACCGGCGGAGGGCTCCGCACCGCCCCGGAGGCGGAATCAGGGATCGAGATCGTCCGTGGGACGCAGGAGAAGCAAGGCGATGTCGTCGCTGCGACGGCTGGTCTGCTGCGCGTGCCGGATCAAGGCGTCGGCCACCTCCTCCAGAGACCGGTCGCCGGTGCGCGCCAGCTCCGTGCCGAGGTCGGCCAGGGCGTCGTCGATGTCGATCCCGGGGGTCTCGATCAGACCGTCGGTGTAGAGAGCCAGAACGGAGCCGGCCTGGAGGGGGATCTCCGTGTGCGGATACTCGATTTCGGGGTCGATGCCCAGCAGCAGGCCGCCGGGTACGTCCAGCACCTGCACGTCACCGCCGGGGTGGCGCAGGAGAGGCTGGGGGTGACCCGCGCGAGCCATGCACGCCGTACGGCGGCGCATGTCGAGGCGGAGGTAGACGCAGCTGGCGAACATGCCGGGGTCCAGGTCCGCCAGGAGGTGGTTGGTGCGGGCCAGGACTTCGCCGGGATCGGCGCCGGCCGTGGCGTAGGCGCGCACCGCGGTGCGCAACTGGCCCATGAGGGCCGCCGCGGTGACGTTGTGCCCCTGGACGTCGCCGATCACGGCGGCGACGGTGTCGTCGTCGAGCCGGATGACGTCGTAGAAATCTCCCCCGATGTCCATGCCTTCGGTGCCGGGAAGGTAGCGGACGGCCGCGGTCAGGCCGGGCAGATGCGGAAGGGCGTGGGGCAGCAGGCCTTCCTGCAGGCCGTGGGCGAGCTCCAGCTTGGCGTCGTAGAGGCGCGCGCGTTCCAGGGCCTGGGCGATCAGGCCGCCGAGCGAGGTCAGCACGGCGCGTTCCTCGACGCTGAAGCGATGCGGCTGGGTGAAAGCGAGCACGCAGGTGCCGATGGGCCGGCCTGAGGCGATCAGCGGCAGGAACGCCCAGGCGGCCATTCCGTCGTCCGGGGCGACGGCCAAGGGGTAGACCTGGTCCATTTCCTCCCGGGACTCGAAGAAGCTCGGCACTCCGGTGACCATCGTCCGCGCGCTCGGCGTGGGCGAGGTCAGGGGAAGGCGGTCGTACTGCTTTATGACGTTGGGCGAGTAGCCCCGATGACCGACGACGCGCAGCCGGCCCTCCTCGGCCATGAGCAGGGCCAGCGCCTGCCCGCCGAAGGCCGGCATCATCTGGTCGGCGACCAGGTCCACCACGTCCTGCACTCCGGCGGCCTCGGTCAACGCGCTCGCCAGGTGCAGGACATGGTAGATCGCCCCGAGCTTGGTGGGTACCGCCGAGTCGACCGCCAACGTGGGCTGCGGGACAGTGTCGGCCTCCACCAGGGCCGGGGCGATGCGCACGGTGATGCCGGAGATCGCGGGATACAGGTTGAACGACAGCCACCGGTCCGGAGGGCGCAGCGCCACGAACGAGGTCGGCTGCTGGCTGATCATCGCCGCGCGGTAACGGTCCTCGTAGACCGGGTCGTTCAGCCAGGGCAGCACCGTCCAGGGCTGGGCGCCGATCAACCGCCAGGCCGGCTCACCGAGCAGGTCGGCCCCCTGCGGGCTGATGAAAGTGAGGCGGCCTCGGCTGTCCATGGTGCATATCCCCTCCGGCAGGCGCGACACCATCGCCTCAAGGGCCTCCGCCGGGCTCACACTGGGTGGGGCGAGCACGCGTGGTTCCGGGCGCGCCCGTACCGGCCTGCCGGCCTGAGCGGCCTCTTCCAGCCTCCGCGCCAGGTCGGCGACGGCCGTCGCCAGGCGATCGTCTTCGCCGGAGGACAGCCGGGAGGCATGGGAGCCGGACCAGATGACGTACATCGCCCCGTAGTCGGCCGTGGCGGTGGCCAGCGGCAGCGCGGCCATCGCGAACTCGTACGGCATGGCGAGTGCCGTACCCGGGTAGCGGCGCACCATGTCCTCCTCGCCGCTCACCCACACCAGCCGGCTCTCCCGTAACGCGTCGGCCACCGGAAGCGAAGCGGTCAGGCTCACCCGCTCCCACGGCCGGACGAACTCCTGCGGCACCCCCTTCAGCACCGCCATCTCCAGCACCTGGGCATCGGGGGTCAGGAGGTAGATCGCGCCCGTATGCGCGCCGACCTCCTCCAGCGCCGCAGCGAGGCCCTCGGCCAGCGCGTCGAGACCGTCTTCGGCGAGCCGGTCGTCTGAGGAAAGAGACTGTTCCGTCACGGCCGGCGCCCTATGCCTCGGCTCGCAGCCGCAATGCCGCACGCCGCACTGCCCCCGCGCACCGGTCCCCCCGTCCTGCCATTCGGCACGACCTCCTGCACATATATGGACGATACCCCCGCTGACCAGGAGTTTTGAAATATCTCGTACAAGGAGGGTTTCCCGGCTCCGCGCCCGCCGGTCGATGGAGTAGAACGCCTTCATGGCAGATCTCAGCCGTGTCACCACATGGATCGACGGCTACGTCCAGGCGTGGAACTCCAACGATCCGGCACACATCGGCGCCCTCTTCACCGAGGACGCCGAGTACTGCACGGCACCGTTCCGGCCGCCCTGGCGCGGCCGCGACCGAATCGTCGAGTGGTGGATGGAGCACCCCGCCGCCCCGGCCGGGTGACGCCTCAGCGTCCGGCGCCCGCGCCGGCGATCCGGTCCGCGAGGTCGCCGTGCCGCTCCCTGAGCTCACGCTTGAGGATCTTGCCGCTCGGGTTCTTCGGGAGCGCGTCGACGAACGCGAACGCCTTCGGCACCTTGAACGTCGCCAGCCGTTCACGGGCGTGCGCCCGCAGTTCCTCCTCGGTGACGGCCGCGCCGGGCTTGGTCACCACGATCGCGACGACCGCCTCGATCCAGCTCGGATGCCTGACCCCGACGACCGCCACCTCGGCGACGGCGGGGTGCTCGTAGATCGCCTCTTCGACCTCGCGGCTGGCGACGTTCTCGCCACCGGACTTGATCATGTCCTTGATCCGGTCGACGACCGTGAGGTACCCCTCCTCGTCCATCGTCCCCAGATCGCCCGAGTGGAACCAGCCGCCCCGGAACGCCTCGGCGGTCTTCTCGGGGTCGTCGAGGTATTCGAGGATGGCGTGCGGGCTCCGGTGGACGATCTCACCGATCTCACCGGCGGGTACGTCCCGGCCCTCCGCGTCCACGACCCGGGTCTCCACGTTCAGGGCGGCCCGGCCCGCGGATCCGGCCTTGCGGATCTGGTCCTCGGGCTGGAGCATGACGGCGACGGGCGCCATCTCCGTCTGGCCGTAGAAGTTCCACAGGCGCACGTCGGGCAGCCGCTCGCCGAGCTCGCGGAGCACCTCCACGGGCATGATCGCCGCCCCGTAGTAGCCCTTGCGCAGCGAGGAGAGGTCGCGCTTGTCGAAGTCCGGGTGGCGCAGCAGGCCGATCCAGACCGTCGGCGGGGCGAAGAACTTGGTCACCCGGTGAGTTTCGATGGCGGCGAGCACCGCGGCGGGGTCGGGTCCGGGCAGGATGACACTGGAGGCTCCGAGCTGTATGTCGGGCACCAGGAAGCAGTGCTGCTGCGCGCAGTGGAACAGCGGCATCGAGTGCAGCTCGACGTCGTCGCGGTCCATGCCGCCGTCGATGATGCAGCTGCCGTATTGGGCGATCAGCGCCGCATGGGACAGGACCGCGCCCTTGGGGCGCGACTCGGTCCCCGAAGTGTAGAGGATCTGGGCCGGGTCGTCCGGCGCGATGGGCACCGCGGGCTCTCGGGAGTCGTCGTGGCCCAGCAGGGCCGAGAACGGCTCCCAGTCCCCCGCCGCCTCGCCGTACACGATCCGTGTCCGCAGGCGGTCCGTCGCCTTGATCGCCTCTTCCGCGACCGGCAGGAGCGCGTCCTGCACGAGCAGGGCCACGGCCGAGGAGTGACCGACGACGTATCCGACCTCCTCGCCGCGGAGCATGAAGTTGATCGGCACCAGTACGGCGCCCGCCCGGGCGACGGCGAAGATCGTCTGGACGTACTCGACGGTGTTCCGTGAGAGCACCGCCACCCGGTCGCCGACCCTCACCCCTCTTGCGAGGAGCGCGTTGGCGATCCTGCCGGCATCCTCGTCGAGCTGGGCGTAGGTCCGGGCGTTCACGCCGTCGGACACGGCGAGGCGGTCGGGGTGACGCCGAGCGGATCGGCGGAGCAGGTCGGCCAACGATTGACGACGGGCAAGCGCGACATCCGCCTGCTCCGGGGCTCCGGCAAGAGACACGGGCTTCTCCAGAATTGCTACCACAGAGGAAACTTCTGGCAAGCGTAGTGATGTTCGCCCTTCCGGGGGAGAGCCCCGGCGCTCCTCCGAGGCCGCCCGCCCCACGCGAGGGAGCGGGCGGCGGCGTCACGGCCGGGCGCCGCCGGGGCGCCCGCGGTGGGAGGAAACCCGCGGAGCACGCCCTAGGAGGGGAGGGCGTCGCGTTCGGTGTCGACGTAGGCGGCGAGTTCCCGCACTGTGGGGAACTCGAAGACCGCGCGAACCGGGATCTCCACCTCGAAGACCTCGGCGACCGCCGCGGTGATGCGGACGGCGAGCATGGAGTGGCCGTCGAGGGCGAAGAAGTCGTCTTCCGGGTCCACGTGATCCCGGTTGAGGACTTCGCACCAGATGTCCGCCAGTTTCTTCTCGGTCTCCGTGGTGAAGGCCGCGGGTTCCTGGGCCGGGCCGGCGGGCTTGGAGAGGGACCGGGGGTCGGGAAGCCGCTGCCGGTCCACCTTGCCCGTCGAGGTGAGCGGCAGTTTCTCCAGAACGACGTAGGCGGCGGGCACCATGTAGGCGGGCAGGGTGCCGGCCAGCCTGCGGTGGAGAACCTTCACGTCGACCGAACCGCCCTGGTGGGGTTCGAGGTAGGCGGCGGGATGTGTGGTCCCGGTCTCGTCGCCGAAGACGCCCACGGCCGCCTGGGCCACCGCGGGGTCGGACAGCAGCACCGACTCGATCTCGCCCAGCTCGACGCGGGCGCCTCTGATCTTCACCTGGCCGTCGCGGCGGCCGGCGAAGGTCAGCGTGCCGTCGGGCAGGCGGCGGCCGAGGTCTCCGGTGCGGTAGATCCGCGGCGCGGGGCCGTCACCGTCGAGCCGCGTCGCCGGGTCGCCGTCGTCGGGCAGGAAGACCTCGTCGGTCTCCTTCTGCCTGCGCAGGTAGCCGTGGGCGAGATACCGGCTGCGGATGCAGATCTCGCCCTCCTCCCCGTCGGCGACCGGCGCCCCCTGTGCGTCGCGGAGCAGGATCTCGATCCCCGGGATGTCCGTGCCGATCGGCACGGCGCCGTCGTAGTCGTCGGGCACGCGGTAGAAGGTGGCGACCGTCGACTCGGTCGGGCCGTACATGTTGTAGACCACCGTGCCGGGGAAGTGCCGCCGGACGCTCCCGACCAGCGACCCGTGCAGCGGCTCGCCGAAGAGGGTGACCGACCGCATGTGGCCGGCGGGGGCGGCGCTCGCCTCGTCCCTGGCGTTCAGCAGCCTGCGGAACAGCGTCGGGACGGTGAACACGTGGCTGACCTCGTGGGTGGCGACCCACTCTCGCATCCGGACGCCGTCGGGCTTGACCTCGGGCGGAGGGACGACGAGCGTCGCCCCGGCGTGCACCGCACCGAGGATCTCGACGTAGGCGGCGTCGTAGCTGGGCCTGGCCCACTGCAGCATCCGGGCTCCGGGGGCCAGGCCCACCTCTCCGGCGAACCAGGACGCGAAGTGCATCAGGTTTCCCGACCGCTGGACGATGCCTTTGGGCGCGCCGGTCGACCCCGAGGTGTAGACCAGGCAGCTCGTGTCCGCGGGCACCTCGGAACCGGCCTCGCCGCTCGCGCCGGAGAAGACGGTCGCCTCGTCACCCGCCACGACCACCACGGCCGGGCTGCGGGTCAGGTCGGCGGCCATGGCCGCGCCCTCGGGGGTGGTGACGATCCCGCGCGGCCGGCAGTCGTCGACGATGGCACGGTGCCGCACCGCGGGCTGGTCGCCGTCCAGCCACACGAACGGGGTCCCGGCGACGAAGGCGGCGAGCAGGGCGGCCGTCGCGTCCGCGCCGTCGGCCATGGTCATCGCCACGACATCACCTGGCCGCAGCCCCGCGGAGACGAGCGCGCCGCGGTAGCGGTCGACGCGGAGAGCCAGGTCGCGATAGGTGAGCATGCCTGTGGCCGACACCACGGCCGGTCTGTCCGGCTCCTCCTCGGCGTGGCGGGCGAGGGCACGGCCGATATCCGAATCGCTTTTCATCAGGAATCCTCCGGTGCGAGAAGGCGGGTGATCACCCGTGTCGAGTGCGCGCCTCCGGTCTGGACGACAAGGTGGCCTGCGGGGATGCGGGAGAGGGAGAAGGCGCCCGTGGTGTAGGCGGCCCATTCGCCCATGTCGTCGGCGCTCACCCCGGGATCGGCGGACCCGGACAGCGCGTGCAGCGGGCAGCCGAGCTTCGGCTCCGGCCGGTAGGCGTATCCGCGGAACAGGGCGAAGTCCTCCCACAGTCCGGCCAGCATGACCTGCCGCAGCCTGGGGTCGTCGAGCGCGGCCGAGACCTCCTCGTTTCCGTCCCGCAGGAAGGCGACGAAGCCCTGGAGCAGGTCGGGCATGGCGCTGCCGAAAGCCGGCACGCCGTCGGCCAGGAGCTTCTCCACCGCGGGGAGCCAGCGGTGGGGCGCCTGCAGCGAGGCCAGCACCACGGCCGCGGGCGGCCTGCCCGCGGCCGTCGCCGCGCGTGCCACCTCGTACGCGATCAGCCCGCCCAGGCTCTGGCCGAGCAGGGCGTACGGTCCCGGCAGGGTGAGGATGTCCTCGGTGACCTTGTCGACCAGATCCTGGAGACCGGTGGCCCGCGGCTCGGTGCTCGATCCGCCCCGGCCCGGCATGCGCAGCGCGTGCACCTCGACGGTCTCGGGGAGTTCGCGGGCGAGCCCGGCGTAGGAGGGGGCGTCGCCCCCCGCGTGCGGGAAGCAGCACAGGCGCAGCGCGGCGCCGGGCCGCCGCCGTGGCACCCAGAACCACGGTGAGGTCACCGGGCGTCCCCGAACGCGTCCGGCGTGACGATGAAGACCAGTGGCTCGTCCGGCGGCGGGGGTTCCTCGCCCTCCCACTCGAACGTGGCGGGCACCAGGAAGGGCGGCAGCCGGCGGCGCAGGCGGGCGCGCAGGTCGGCGTCGGCGGGCCGGGGGGCGCCGGGCTTCGCCGGGGTGAGGTGGGCGGCCAGGCCGGTGTCGGCGTTCCTGACCCGGGCGGTCGCCACGTCGGGCTCCTGGACGATCGCGTCCTCGACGACCTTGGCCGGTACGCGGCAGCCGCGCATGTGCAGTTCCGCGTCCGCCGCGCCGTACAGTTCGAGCTCGCCGTCGCCCCGCATCCGGGCGAGCAGTCCCGTCCGCTCCGGCCCGGCGACCCCGGTGATCCAGAGCTCGCCGACCACCCCGCGGGGCAGGACGACGCCGTCGCCGTCTCTTACGGTCACCTGCGCGTCGGCCGGGGCGCCGCCCAGTTCGCGGTGGATGTGAGAGAGCGGCAGGTCCGGGTTCGCGCACACCGCGGCCAGCAGCCTGCGGTAGGTGTCGGCGAGGCCCTCGGCGGTCGCGCGGTCGAACAGGTCGGTGTTGTAGCAGACCAGCATGTCCAGGTCGGCGTCGGCGAGCTCGGGAGCCTCCGAGAGATGGACCTCAAGGTCGAAGCGGGTCGCGGGCTGGGTGACCTCCCTGCCCCAGCCGTGGACCTCCAGGTCGTGCCAGCGCAGCTGCACGCCGTACGGCGGGGCGTGCAGCATGTTGAAGACGATCTGGACCAGCGGGTTGTAGGAGAGGTCCCGCTCGGCGCCGAGCCGGTCGACGAGGATGTCGAAAGGGAGCAGGTCGTGCTCCAGTGCCCCGAACAGCGCGTTGCGGGCGCGTTTCATGATCGTGCGGAAGGACGGGTCGTCGGCGAGCCGGGTGCGCACGGGCAGAGTGCTGATGAAGAAGCCGACGGTGGAGGCGAACTCGGGACGCGACCGGCCGGCCATGGTCACGCCGGTGACCACGTCCGCCGTGCGCGCGTAGCGCCCGATGAGCACGGCGAAGGCGGCGTAGGCGGCCTGGAAGAGCGTGACCCGCTCGGCGCGGGCCAGATCCCGCAGAGACCGGCCCAGTTCGTACGAGATGGGAAAGGACACCTCGGCGCCGTTGAACGTCTGGACCCGCGGGCGGGGCCGGTCGATCGGCAGGGTGATCAGCTCAGGAGCCCCGTCGAGATGCTCGCGCCAGTAGCGGAGGTTCTTCTCGACCTTGGGCGAGCCGAGCATCTCACGCTGCCAGACGGCGTAGTCGGCGTAGCCGGCCTTCGGGAGTGGCAGCTCCACCGGCACGCCGCTGACTTCGGCGCTGTAGAACTCGCCGATCTCCACGTCGATGATCTGGGCCGACCAGGCGTCCACGACCATGTGGTGGACGACGAGCAGGAAGATGTGGCGGTCGGGGCCGACGCGCAGCAACTGGGCCTTGAGCAGGGGATCCCGGGCGATGTCGAAAGGCCTGGCCGCCCATTCGATCGCGTACTCGGTGGCCGCGCGTTCCCATCCGCCGGGATCGTCGCCGGACCAGGTCAGCTCTTCGAGCGGGATCTCGGCCGAGTAGGGGGTGTCATGGATCACCACCCGGGGGCGGCCCGCCTCGGTGAGGAAGTTCATCCTGAGCGCGTCGTGGCGGTCGTGGACGCGTGACAGGGCCCGCCGCAGCGCCTCGACGTCCAGGGGGCCGCGCAGGTCGTAGCCGAAGGCGACGTTGTACTGAGGCGATCCGGGAGCGAACTGCTCCAGGAACCACAGCCTCTGCTGAGCGAGCGACAGGACCGGATCCGGGTTTTCAGACATGACAATTACCACCCACATCAAGGGTGTTCACATTGCATCACTTTCATCCGGACGACGATTTCCGAAAAGTTCGCGCACGTTTTTCAAACGGCTGTCCGCACAGGAGAACGTAAACTCCGGCACGAACCACGTCAAGGGGAGGTCGTTTTTCTCGGACCCGTCAATTTAAATGACATTCAGTTTGAGAATCTGACGTTGGGTCGCCGGGTTACAGCGGAGCGAAATCGACCGAGAGACCCCTTGACTACATTCCGTTGATCATCAAACATGAATGAATCGCGAGGCCACCTCTATTTCTTCGGCTCTCCGGCAGAGCAGGCCTATCCCATGTCTATGACGTCTACGGCGCTCATTTTGCGCGGGCGCGGGAGGTAAGTCGTCGTGAGTTCCCCCATGACCGTGTGGCGCGCGCTTGAGCGTCACGCGGCGGCTCATCCCGACCGGGTGGCCTTCACCTACCTGCGGTTCGGCGCGCCGACCCCCGACGGCCGCGACAACGTCCGCGCCGAGGACGTCACCTATGGCGACCTGCGCGACCGTGCGATCGACTACGCCGAACGGCTCGGCACGCTGGACCGTCCCGCCGGGGCCGTGCTCCTGCTGTACGCCAGCGGCCTCGACTTCGTCTCGACTTTCCTCGGCTGCCTGCTCGCGGGGGTGCCGTCCGTACCCGCTCCCCCGCCGCGCAGGCCGTATGCCCGGATCGCCGAGCGGCTGACCGGGATCATCGAGGACGCCGGCGTGTGGGTCGGCACCGCGGCGGCGAACGTGTCGGTGCGGGAACTGGCCTTCCTGACTCCGAGACTGACCGAGCTGGCCTGGCTCGACCCTCCCGCCCCGGCCGACCGCGGGCGGCGGGGGCCCGTGACGGAGCGGATCACCGAAGGCGCGGCCTACCTGCAGTACACCTCGGGCTCGACCTCCGCCCCCAAGGGCGTCGAGGTCACCCACGCCAACCTGATCGAGCAGGTGAACGCGCTCGACGAGAGATTCGGGCACGACTCCACCAGCGTGATGGTGAGCTGGCTGCCGGTCTTCCACGACATGGGCCTCATCTACTCCGTGGTGACCCCGCTGGTGCTGGGCTTCCGCTCGGTCCTCATGCTGCCCGAGGACTTCGCCGCCCGGCCGATCCGCTGGTTGCGCGCGATCCAGGACTAC
This sequence comes from Streptosporangium sp. NPDC000396, assembly GCF_042898655.1. Lineage (NCBI taxonomy): Bacteria > Bacillati > Actinomycetota > Actinomycetes > Streptosporangiales > Streptosporangiaceae > Streptosporangium > Streptosporangium sp. NPDC000396. Next base: position 157,206 of record NZ_JBIAZA010000017.1, on the reverse strand, counting down.
CGGGGCACCCACTCCATGGCCCCCAACTTCGGCTTCGACCTGTGCGTGCGCAAGGTGGCCGAATCCGAGCGCCAAGGCCTCGACCTCAGCTCGTGGCAGGTCTCCGCCGACGCCTCGGAACCGATCCGGGCCCGCACCGTCACCGCGTTCGAGCGGGTCTACGGGTCGTACGGCCTGGCCCCGACCGCGCACCGCCCGGCGTACGGCCTGGCCGAGGCCACGCTGATCGTGACCGGCGGCGGCCCGGAGCACCGGGCGAAGTGGCTGCCCGTCAAGCGTGACTCCCTGGGCAACGGCCAGATCGAGCTGCACACCGAGGACGTCTGGGACGTGGTGTCCTGCGGACCGCCCTTCGACGGGTTCGACCTGAGGATCGTCGATCCCGAGACCCATCTGGAGGTGCCGCACCGGGTCGAGGGCGAGATCTGGGTGTCGGGGCCGTGCGTGGCCGACGGGTACTACGGCAAGGCGGAGGCGACCGAGGAGACGTTCCGCGCCCGCCTCTCCGGCGATCACAGCCAGGTTCCCTACCTGCGCACGGGCGACCTGGGCTTCCTCGACGACGGCGAGCTGTACGTGACCGGCCGCCGCAAGGACATCATCATCGTGCGGGGCCAGAACCACTACCCCCAGGACATCGAGCAGGTGGCGGAGAGCGCCCACCCCGGCCTGCGCCAGGGCTGCGGCGCCGCGTTCGCGCTGGACGCGTACGACGAGCGGATCGGGCTCGCCTTCGAGGTCCGCGAGGACGTCGCCGGTGAGAGCCTGGCCGAGGTGGCGGACGCGGCGCGGCGGGCGGTGGCGGAGACGTTCGGCATCACGCTCGACACGATCGCCCTCATGCCCACCGGCACGATCCCGAAGACCTCCAGCGGCAAGATCCGCCGGTCGGAATGCCGCCGCCGCCTTCTCGCGGGGGTTCTCGAAGTCCACCGGGTCTTCGGCGGCGCCTCACCCGCGACCGGCCCGGCCGACACGACGGGCACGACGGGCACGACGGGCACGACGGGCACGACGGCCGCGATGCCCCCGGCTCTGCTCGTCCCCGCCCTGCGGCTGGCCGCCGCCCGCATCATCGGCGTCGATCCCGGTGGCATCGACGACCACGCGCCGTTCGCCCAGTACGGCCTGGACTCCCTGGGCGCCGAGGAACTCGCCGGTGTCTGCGCCCAGCTGCTGCGGATCGAGGTCCCGGCGACCGTCGTCTACGACAATCCCACCCTGCACGGCCTGGCCACGGCTCTGGCGCGGCTCCAGTGAGCGGAACCGACATCGCGATCGTCGGGATGGCCTGCCGGTTTCCCGGCTCGGCCAACTCCCCCGAGGAGTTCTGGGACCTGCTGGACACCGGGCGCGACGCCGTACGAGAGGTGCCGCCGGAGCGCTGGAGCGTCCCCGGCCTCTACTCCCCCGACCGTGACCTGCCGGGACGCATCAGCACCCGCTGGGCCGGGTGCGTGGACGACATCGACCTGTTCGACGCCGGATTCTTCGGCATCTCCCCCCACGAGGCCGCGCAGACCGATCCCCAGCAGCGGATGCTGCTCGAGGTCGCCCACGAGGCACTGGAACGGGCGGGAATCCCGGTCGGCGGCCCCGAACTCGCCAGGGGCGGCGTCTTCACCGGTGTCAGCGGCAGCGACTACGGGCGCCTGCTCGGCAGGGATCTGAACCCGCTGGACGCCTACTACAGCACCGGGCAGGCCGCGTCGATCACCTCCGGCCGCCTGTCCTACCAGTTCGACATGCGCGGCCCGAGCGTGGCGACCGACACGGCCTGCTCCTCCTCGCTGACCGCGGTGCACCTCGCGGTGCGCGCCCTGCGCGCCGGGGAGTGCGACCTCGCGCTCGTCGGCGGCGTCAACCTCGTCCTCGCCCCCGACCTGTGGGTGTCGTTCTCCAAGTTCGGCATGATGTCCCCCCGCGGCCGATGTCACGCGTTCGGCGCCGAGGCCGACGGTTACGTCCGCAGCGACGGCTGCGGCGTTCTCGTGCTCCGCCCGCTGGCCGACGCCGAGCGGGCCGGCCAGGAGATCCTCGCCGTCATCCGCGGCTCGGCGGCCAACTCCGACGGCCGCAGCAACGGCCTCACCGCCCCCAACGGCTCGGCCCAGGAGGCCGTGATCCGCCAGGCCCTGGCCGACGCGGGCACCTCGCCGGACGAGATCGGCTACGTCGAGGCGCACGGTTCCGGCACCCCGCTCGGGGACCCCATCGAGTTCGGCGCCCTGGCCCGCACGTACGGCGCCGCCCGCCACGCCGCGGGCCACCGCTGCCACGTCGGCTCGGTCAAGTCCAACATCGGCCACGCGGAGGCCGCCGCCGGGATCGCCGGGCTCATCAAGCTCGTCCTCTGCCTGCGCCACGGCCGGATCCCGGCCACGCTGCACGCCGAACCGCCCAACCCGCGGCTGCCCCGCGCCGAGGGGCTGGCGGTCGCCACGGAGCCGCGCCCATGGCCCGGTCCCCGGGTCGGAGCGGTCAGCTCCTTCGGATTCGGCGGCAGCAACGCCCACGTCGTCGTGGCCGCAGCGCCGGACCGGCCGGAGACCGTGACGCCGCCCGGCGAGGACGGCGCCCTGCTGCTGCCGCTGTCCGCGCGCACCCCGGAGGCGCTGCACGCCCTGGCCGGGCGCTACGCGCGGTGGCTGGCCCGGGGACCGGTCGATCTCACGGCCGCGTGCGCCGGGGCGGCCCTGCGGCGCACCCATCACGAGGTGCGCGCCGCGTTCGCCGCGGCCGGCCAGGAGGGCCTCCGCGCCGAGCTGGAGGCCTACGCGGCTCGGCCGCCCGAACCGGCCAGGACGACACGGTGGCGCGACACCGTCATGGTCTTCTCCGGGCAGGGCCGCGAGTTCCCCGGCATGGGACGGCGCCTGCTGGCCGATCCCGTCTTCGAGGAGCATGCCCTGGCCTGCGACGCCGCCTTCCGCGACGTTCTCGGCGCCTCCGTGCTCGACCTGCTCCGCGAGGACACCGGCGGGGACGCGGGCGGAGACGCGGGCAAGGACCGCCTGCGCCGTACCGACCTGGCACAGGCGGTCCTGTTCACCCTGCAGACCGGTCTGGCGCGCGTGTGGCGCGCCTTCGGCGTGGTCCCCTCGGCCGTGCTCGGGCACAGTGCCGGGGAGGCCGCCGCCGCCCATACGGCCGGAATCCTCGACCTCGACGAGGCCGTGCGGCTCGTCGCCGCCCGCGGTACCGCGATGCAGGCGGCGAGCGGGCTCGGCCGGATGGCCGCCGTCGCCGCGTCCGCGGCGTCGGTGGAGGGAATGCTGCCCGACGGCGTGGTGGTGGCGGCCGACAACGGCCCGGCGAGCGTCGTCGTGTCGGGCCCCGAGCCCGAGCTGCGCGCCTGCCTCGCCGTGCTTTCGGCCGAAGGGGTGGAGTGCCGTCTGCTCGACGGCGAGTTCGCCTTCCACCACCCGGTCATGGGCGCCGCCGCCGATCGGCTCGCCAAGGAGCTTGAGGGCCTTCGCCTCAGGCCGGGGCTCGTCCCGTTCTTCTCCTCGGTCACCGGCGGCCTGCTGCATCACGCACAGGCGGACGCCGGGCACTGGGCTCGCGGGCTGACCGGCAGGGTGCGCTTCCGCGAGGCGGTCGAAACCCTCGCCAGGGCGGGCCTGGACAGCTTCCTCGAACTGGGGCCGCGCCCCACGCACGGCCCCGGTGTCATCACCTCGGCCGCGGCGGCGGGGGCGAGCGCGCAGACCGTGCACGGCTTCTCCCCCGACGGACCCGCCGGGATGCGCTCGCTGCTCGGCGAGCTGTACGCCAGGGGTGCCGCCATCGACTGGACGGCGCTCTACACCCCGCGCCGCCTCCCGCCCGGCATGCCGCTCTACCCCTGGCAGCACGCCAGGTTCTGGGCCCTGCCCGAACCCGCCCTGCCTGAAGCACCGTCTTCACCCTCACCGGAACGAGGCACCACCGTGTCCGCTGCGCCGTCCCCCGAGCCGTCCCCGATAGGGCAGATCATCAAGACCGAACTCGCCGGGCTGCTGGGCAGCGACCCCGGAGGCATCGGCGAGCTGACCCGGTTCGTCGAGCTCGGTGCCGACAGCCTGACGATGATGCGGCTGGTCACCGCGGTGAACCGGCGGTTCTCCACCGATCTGAGGGCGCCTGACCTGTTCGAGCGTTACCCGACCGTGGCGGCACTCGCCGGGCGCGTGCGCGAGCTCGCCGGTGAGGCGCCCGCCGAGCCGGGCATGCCGCCCGCGGCCGGGCCCGTCACGGCCGTGGCAGGGCCCGGAACGGCCGTGGCAGGGCCCGGAACGGCCGTGGCAGGGCCCGGAACGGCCGTGACGGCCGGTGGGCCGGCGGCGGCCCCCGACGGCCCCCTCGCCGGCATCATCCAGGCCCAGCTGGAGATCATGCGTGAGCAGCTCAGAGCGCTCAACGGCGGCCCTGCGCCGGCGGCGCCCGCCGTCCCGGAAAGCCCGGTACGGCAGGCGGTCCCCGAGAGCGCGGGCGCGCCGGCGAGCCCGCCGCTCACCGCCGACCAGCGGCGCTACGTCGGCGAGCTCGCCGAGCGGCTGGAGCGCCGCAGCCCCACGTCCAAGCGCCTGGCCGCGCGCCACCGCCGTCACCTCGCCGAGAGCCGCCCCTGGGCGAACTTCAGGCCGGAGGTCAAGGAGCTGATCTTCCCGCTGGTCACCGAGCGCGGCGAGGGCTCAAGGATCTGGGACGTGGACGGCGCCGAGTACACCGACTACTGCCTCGGGTTCGGCGTGCACCTGTTCGGCCACAACCCTGACTTCGTCGTCGACGCGGTCCAGGCCCAGGTGCGCAGGCTCCACTCGATCGGGACCCAGGTCGAGCTGGCCTACCGGGTGGCCGAACGGCTGTGCCGGATCACCGGCTACGAGCGGGTCACCTTCTGCACCACCGGGTCCGAGGCGGTGATGGGCGCGCTGCGGCTGGCCCGGCTGGCCACCGGCCGGGACCGTGTCGTGTATTTCGCCAGGTCCTACCACGGGACCACCGATTCCGTGCTCGGCCGCCCGACCGGCGGGCTCGGCGAGGCCGGGCCCATCGCGCCGGGCGTCTCGGCGAGGGCCGTCGAGGACGCCATCGTGCTGCCGTACGGCGATCCCGCCGCCCTCGACCACATCAGGGAGCACGCCGACCGGATCGCCGCGGTCCTGGTGGAGCCGGTGCAGAGCCGCAACCCCGCCGAGCAGCCGGGCGAGTTCCTGGCCGATCTGCGGCGGCTGACCCGCCGGCACGGCATCGTCCTCGTCTTCGACGAGATGATCACGGGATTCCGGATCGGCCTGCGCGGGGCGCAGGGATACTTCGGCATCCGCCCCGACATGACCACCTACGGAAAGATCATCGGAGGTGGTCTTCCCCTGTCGGTGATCGCGGGCAGCGCCGAGCTGCTCGCCGGGATGGACGGCGGAGCCTGGACCTACGGCGACGCCAGCGCCCCGGCCTCTCCCACGACGCTCTTCGGCGGCACCTTCCAGAAGCACCCGCTCTCCCTGGCCGCCGCCGATGCCGTGCTCACCCACCTGGAGGAGCGCGGGGAGGATCTCTACGCCGACCTCAACGCCCGCGCGGAACGCACGACGTCGGCGCTCGGCGAGATCCTGCGGAGCGCCGGGCTGCCCTACACCGTCGCGTCCTTCGGCTCCATGTGGCGGTTCCAATATCGCGGCATGGCCAACCTCTACCAGCCGCTCCAGCTGGAGATGCTCTACTACAGCCTGCTCGCCGAAGGGCTCCACGTGTGGGAGGGCCGCACGTTCTTCCTGTCCACGGCGCACGACGACGGGGACGTGGACCGGCTGCTGAAGGCCGTGGAGACCAGTGTCCGGCGGCTGCGCGAGGTGGGCTTCGCCGAACCGGCACCCTCGGCTCCCGGGGAGCCCGCACCGGCCCTGCCCGCCACCGCGCAGCAGCGGGATCTGCGGCGGCTGTGCCGCCGGCTCGGCCCCGGCTCGACCGCGTACAACGAGGCCGTGGTCGTCGAGCTGGACGGCCCGCTCGATCCGGCGGCCCTACGCCGGGCCCTCGACGTCATGCGCCGCCGCCACACGGCGCTGGGCTCGACGTTCGACGAGAGCGGCGAGTGGATGCGGGCACAGCCGTACGGCCCGGTGGAGTTGCCGGTCATCGACCTGGCCGGTGAGACGGCGGACGGGTACGACGCGGCCATCGGGGCCTGGGTGAACGCCCCCTACGACCTGTCGGGGGGCCCGCTGTTCCGCCCCACGCTCGTCCGGCGCGGCGAGGACCGGCACGCGCTGGTGCTCGCCGCCCACCATCTCGTCCTCGACGGCCAGTCGTACGCCGTGCTGATCCCGCAGATCGCCGAGGCGTATGCCCGGATCGTCGCGGGGCAGGAGGTTCCGGTCCGCGTGCCGGAGTGGCCGCGCTCGCTCCCGCGGGAGGCGGACGCCGGCCTCGTCGCCTACTGGCGCGACCGGCTGAGCGGCTATGACATACCGGCGGCGCCCGACGGCGAAGCACCGGACGGCCCGGGTCACGACCGCCTCCGGAACGCCGGCGAACCCGGCGTGCGGACCACGCTCGGGCTGGCCCCCGGCATGTGGCACCTGCTGCGCGAGCGGGCCACCGCGCGGGGCTGCACGCCGTTCATGCTCGCCTTCTGCGCCTTCGCCTACGTGCTGCACGAGGCCGTCGGACGAGACGACCTGCTCATCGGCGCCTCGACGGACCGGCGGGCCGATCTGCCCGATGACGCCCTCGACCGGGTCGGGCACTTCGCCGACGTCATCCCGGTACGCAGCCGTCGCGAGCCCGGGGAGGAGTTCGCCTTCTACCTCGATCGCACGCGTGACCACCTCGTCCACGACCTGTCCCACGGGCGCCTGCCGCTCGCGGAGATCGCCGAGCTCGCCGGGACGTCGCCGGAGAACCTGGTCACGGTGGTGTTCGACGTCAACCCGCCGCTGGAAGTGGGCGAATGGCCCGGCCTGTCGGCGAGGATCGCGATGGCCCCGCTCGGCGAGGCCAAGCACGACCTGTTCTTCGACGTCATCCCCACCGGGGACGGCGCGATGCTGGACGTGACCTACCGGGCCCCGTTCGACGCGCCCGCGGTCGAGCGGATCTGCGCGCGATGGCGGGACCTGCTCGACTCGCTGTCCTGAGGCGTGCCGCCCGGCGGCGGGGCCTTCCGGCCCGCCGCCGGGCCTACTTGTGTGCCGTCTCCTCGCAGGGCAGCACCCGGATCCGGTGCGGGCGCTCGGCCCTCAGCAGCTGCCCGAGAAGGCCGGCCTTGGCCTGCCGTACGGCCTCACCCGAAACGTCGCGCACGTAGAGGTCGAGGTCGAAGCGGGCCTCCCCGCCTTCGCCCGGGTAGGCCCGCGTCGCGGCCCTGACCACTCCCGGCAGCGAGGCGGCGAGCCTCCGCACCGAGGCGAGCGACACCTTGCTGCCGTTGACCACCATGAAGTCCGTCAGGCGGCCTTCGAAGTAGAGGTAGCCGTCCTCGTCCATCCGGAACAGATCACCGGTCGCGATCCGGCCGGGACCGGTGAAGCAGTCCGCGGCGCGTCCCTCGGGCACGCCGACCCGGCGCACGAGCACCGTGTCGGAGGCGACCAGCAGTTCCCCCACCCCGTCGGCGACGTCGCGCAGCGACACCGTGACACCGTCGAGCGGGCGCCCCGCCGAGGCGTGCCTGCCGGGCGGCTCCGCGTGGGCGGCGAGAGTGCTCACCCTGGGGCCCGCCTCGGTCAGCCCGTAGGTCAGGTAGAGCTCACGGCCCGGCATCCGCGCGAGAAGGCCCGCGACCAGGCCGGGATCGAGGAAGTCGCCGCCCACGGTGAGCATGCGCAACCCCTCGGGCGGGGACCAGTCGCGCGAAAGGAGGCTCCGCACGAGGAAAGGCGTCAGCGAGGAGCTCGTCACCCCGTGGCGGCCGATCGTCTCGTGGTACCCGGCGGGGGTGAACGGCGGGCCGTCGATCACCAGGCGGGCGCCGGTGACCAGCGCGGCCAGCGCTTGCGCGACAAGCGCGTAGGAGAAGTTCAGCGGGAGGTTCACCAGCACCGTGTCGGCGGACGTGAGACCGACCGCGGCGGCGTGCCGCGCGGCGTTGCGCACCAGCGAGGACACGCGGTGCAGGCAGCCGCTGGAGATCCCCGACGTGCCCGAGGTGAGGATGACCGCTTCGCCCGGCCGATGGCGGTGGTGCGGGCCGGGCAGGCGTGCCGCTTCCGTCCCCCGGTGCTCCCGGGGGACTCCGTACGGCCGGGCCCGCCCGTGGGGCGCGATGACGAGGCTCGCGCCGAGCCGTGCGGCGATCTCCCTGACCCGCGGCGCCGGGGTCGCCGGGGCGACGAGGACCGGGACCGCCCCGCCGTACAGGGTGCCGAAGAAGTGGCGCAGGAGCGTGGAGCCACTCGGCAGCGCGAGGAGCACCACCGCGCCCGGCTCGGGCAGCAGCCCGGAGACCAGTTCGGCGATCTCCGTGACCGACGCCGGCGACGCGGGCCACGGCTCCACGTCGACGACGGTCTCCAGATAGGCCTCCACCTCGGCACGGCCGAACGGCAGCCCGAGCGGCACCTCTGCGGCCACCGCCCGTCAGCCCTCGTGCCGCCGGACGATGAGGCCGGCGACCCGGTGTTCCGCGCCGTGCGCCTCGTGCTCGGCCACGACGACGTGGCGGCACTTGCCCGCGCGCAGCCACGAGAGCGTGATGGCGGACGCCACCGGCCGGGCCGCGTACGGGGACATGCACAACATCAGGCTGGGTCCTCTGAACCCGAAGACGACGCACGCGAGCCCGGCGAGCGAGCCGGGGCTGGCCCCGGCGAAGCGCAGCGGCGACACCACGCCCCTGGCCGTGCCCGCGGCCACCGCGCGCATCGTGTGCGCGGTGCCGTGGTCGCTGACGGACAGGACGCCCACGTCGGGCCCTGCCCGGACGTCGTCACCGGCGAGATCGAGCGCCGCCTGGACGGCGTCCACGACGAGCCAGGCGGCCGGGTCGGCGTAGAACGAGGCGGTGCGCCGCCCCGCCGAGGGCAGGTCGCCGGTCGCCGCCCGGCCTCGGGCGACGACGACCAGCCGCGGGTCCTCATCCCACACCGCGGTCTCCCCTCGAAAGGACCAGGCAGGTGTTGAAGCCGCCGAAGCCGAGCGTGAGGCTGAGCCCGGCGCCCGGGCCGATTCGCAGGGGGCCGCCGACGGGCAGGGGCAGCGGGAAGCCCTCGGCGACGTGTTCGAGGCCGCTCACCGGGGGGACGCAGCCGTGGCGCAGGGCGAGCGCCAGCGCGATGGCCTCCAGGGCCCCGGTGGCGCCGAGGCTGTGGCCGAAGGCGGGCTTCGTGGCGAACACGGCCGGGCGGTGGGCCCCGGGGAACAGCCGGGTGAAGCTCCGGGTCTCCACGGCGTCGTTGGCCGGGGTGCCCGAGCCGTGGGCGTTGATCACGGCGATGTCCGCGGTGGCCAGGCCGCCTTCGGCCAGGGCGCGCTCCACCGCCAGGACCACGCTGTCGCCCGAGGGGTCGGGCGCGGTCATTCCGGCGGCGTCGTTGGCGGCGCCCGTGCCGCGCAGTACGGCGTGCGAGAAGACACCCCGCCTCCGCATCGACTCCTCGGCCTCCAGCACCACGAAGCCCGCGCCCTCCCCGAGGAGCGTGCCGTCGGCCCGCCGGTCGAAGGGGCGCAGCCTCGTGCTCGACATCGTGCCGAGGGCGGTGTGCCCGAGCCGTTTGGCCGGGGTGAGCACGTCCACCCCGCCGCACACGCAGATCGGCGCCGCGCCGGACCGGATCAGGTCCGCGCCCACGGCGATCGCGTCGGAGCCCGACGAGCACGCCGTGCTGAGCACCACTGGCGCCCTGCGCAGGCCCGTCGCCGCGGCCACCTCTCCGGCCCACCGGTGCAGGGCCGCCGTGTCGTCGTCGAGATACGCGCCGAAGCTGGTCCCGATGACCGCGAACGCGTCGGCCTCCTCCGTCAGCTTGGCGTCGGCCAGGGCGCGGGCGAGGGTCTCGCGGGCGAGCGCCCGCAGGCGCGAGCCGGGCTCCATGACGTGGGGCGGGTCGTCGACCACGGCGGCCCACGTGTTGCGGAGGCGGTGCTCCGAGGGGAGGTCGCGCAGGCCGTGCTCTCCGGCGAGCAGCCGGTCCCACACCTCCGGCAGCCCGGTGCCCAGCGCCGTCGTCCACGCCATGCCGGTGACGCAGACGGCGTCTTTCACCACAGCTGGCGTCCCAGCTCGTCCACCTTGACCCGGACGAGCGACCCGCGGAACGCCGCCACCTGCGCCCCTTCCACCGTCGCCTTGCAGGAGAAGTGGAAGGAGGTGCCGAGCAGCCGGTCGGCCCGGACGTCGAAGATCACCTGATCGCCGGGGACCACGATGCGGAAGAACCTCGTGTGCACCGAGCCGATGAGCGTCAGCTCGTCGTCCTCCAGCGGGGAGGTGCTCATCTGGTAGAGGATGATGCCGGACTGGGCGAACGCCTGGATGAGATGACTGCCGGGGAAGATCGCCCGTTCGGGGAAGTGCCCGGCGATCGCGTCCATCGTCCCGGAGACCAGCAGCATGCTGCGGAGCGACTCTCCCGGCCGATGGTCGAGGATGCGGTCCACATAGATCATCGGGTGGCGGTGGCGGAGCCACTGCTTGATCTCGGTGAAGCCGAGCGTGGTGTCAGTCATCGCCGTCTCCGTTCAGGCGGCCGCGGAGCGCTGTGCGCGCCTGGGCGGGAAGCGCGGTCGCGACGCCGCGAGCGCCGTCCACCGCGCACAGCATCAGCGTCCCGCTCGCGAGCAGTGTCGAAGATCCCTCGTTCAGCCGGTGGATCTGGCCGGACACCTGGCACGAGGCGCCTCCCACGTGGTCGATGTGAACGCTCACCCGGATCTGGTCGTAGAACCGCGCGGGCGCGACGAACTTCATGCGCAGCTCCGAAACGGCGAGCTCAAGGCCATGCTCGCCGAACAGGCGGAGACCGACGCCGAGATGCTCCAGGTTCTCCAGCACGGCGGTCTCAAGCAGCGAGGCGTAACGGGAGAAATGCACCACGCCCGCGGCGTCGGTGTCGACGTGCTCGACGCGTCGCCGCACGTCGAGGGGGAGGTTCACGTGAGCGTCCCGAGGAACGCCGCCGAGCCTTCCCTGATCCGGCCGACCATCTCCTCGGCCTCCTCCACCGTCGTGACCAGGGCCGGCGCGATCCGCATCGTGGGATGGACGTAGCGCAGGCCGTGGGAACGGCGCCCGGCACCCGCCATGAACTCCACGTAGACGCCCGCCCTGATCACACGTTGCCGCAGCTCGGCGAGACGCTCGGCGGCCCGTTCCGTGAGTTCGAGACCGTGCATCACGCCCCGGCCTCGCGCCTCCCGGTACAGCTCGGGGAACGCCTCGACCAGCTCGCCGCGCAGCAGGTCGCCCAGCCGGGCGCCCAGCCTGGCGGAGCGGTCGAGCAGCTCGCCGGCCACGATGAACCGGACGCCCGCGCCGATCACCGCGCAGGTCAGCGGGCGGAGATCGGAGGTGGCCACCGCGCCCGAGGCCCGTACGGTGAGACCGCGCCTGGCGATCACCATCGCGGTGGACACCGCCCCCATGCCCAGGCTTTTGCCGATGACCGTGACATCGGTGGGGATCGGGCCGGTCTCGTCGGCCATGGCGAAGAAACGGCCGGTCTTGGCGAAGGTCAGGACCTCGTCGGCGACCAGCAGCGCGCCGCCGTCCTGGCAGAGCGCCGCCAGCCCGCGCAGATAGCCTTCGGGCGGCACCAGGATTCCCGCGTCTCCCTGGACGGGCTCCACGAAGACGGCCAGCAGCCGCTCGCCGTACTCGGCGAAGTAGGACTTGAGCGCCCCCTCGTCGCCGAACGGCAGGTGGTCGACCGTCAGCCCGTACGGCCTCTCCGCCGGAAGCGGCGGGAGCCCCACGCGGTAGTGGCGGCGGTTGAGCAGCGGAACCAGCCCGCTCGTCCACCCGTGCCAGGCGCCTTCGAAGGCGAGGATCCGGTCGCGGGCCTCCCGGCCGCGCGCGGGCCGCAGGGTCCGCTGGTCGAACCTGGACTCCAGGACCAGCCGGAGCGCGAGCTCCATTCCCTCGGAGCCCGAGTTGCGGCCCGAGACGTGGTAGTCCCCGGCCGGGAAATGGTCGGTCCACAGGCCGTCCGGCCCGAAGAGCCCGGTGAGAAGCCTGGACCGCTCAAGGGAGGCGATCTCGTCGGTGGCGTGGCCCAGGTCGTCGACCGCGCGGCGCAGGGCGTCGCGGACCACCGCGTGGCCCGCCCCGAGACAGGCGCTGGCATAGCCTCCGCTCGCGTCGAGCACCTCGAAGACGGTGCCCGCGCGCTCGCCTTCGAGCTCGGCGAGCCGCTGGCGCAGCCCCTGCCCGCCCAGGGAGGCGAACGGCGGGCGGCCGCCCCGGTAGTGGTCCAGGTGGAGATCACGGCCGGTCCTGAGAGAGAGCAGGTCCGTCTCCGTCAGGCTCACGTCGTCTCCGCCCGCAGACGGCGGACGAGATCCGCGACCGCGCGGACGGATCTGAAGTTGTCCGGGCTGAAATCCTCATCGGATATCCGCACGCCGAAAATGTCCTCGCACTGCACGCGGAGCTCGACGAATCCCAGGGAGTCCAGTCCGTGGACATTTCGCAGGCTCTCGTCGAGGCCGATCAGCTCCGTTGGGGCCTCGACGAAAAGTTCGGTCGCCATGACTTTTTTGATGGTGTCTTCAATTTCCATATTCTCCCCAGGGGACCCTTGGGTCGGAGAATCAAATAGGAAAAAGAGCATTTTTCTGAATAAAAGCGCTTTGTGCGGACGATCGTAATCTTGATCGTCCCGATATGTCAACCATCCGATTCTTTGGAATTCACAATTACGGCCGACACCTATTCGGGGATTCCGGGAGTGCGGTGATGACACCAAAGAAAATGAGCCGTCAGGAATTGCGGTTCGATTTGCTCAATCAGCCCGCCCGGATGTGGAGCGGGCCCGGGACCGCACGATTCACCGGGCCCGGCGGCGGCGCGCCCGCGGCCCGGCCCCGCCTACGACTTGAGCTTGCGCCAGATCCCCTCGAGGGCGGCGAGGTCGGCCGCCGAAAGCTTGCCGGTGGTCGAAAGGCCGCCTGATCACCGTCACCAGCGTGGGCGGCGTCGTCGGGCAGCCGTTCGCCGAGGCGTACTGCGCGGCCAAGTTCGCGGTCGAGGGATGGATGGAGAGCCTGGCCCCGGTCATCGGGAAGCTGGGCGTCGACGTCAGCGTCATAGAGCCGGGCGCGGTCGCCACCGAGTTCGTGGCCAACGTGCGCGCCGGCCGCGACATCGAGGCGCTGATCGCCGAGGCGGGGGACTACGGGCCGATGATGCTGAACTACATCGCGCGGACCGAAGAATCCTTCCGCAGCGCGCAGACCCCGCCGGAGGTGGCCGCGGTGGTCGTGGCGGCCCTCACCGACGACAAGCCCCGCTTCCGCTACGTCACTTCGGAGTGGGCGGACTGGTTCACCGGCGTCAAGCTGGCCGACCGGACGGCTCCGCCGTACAGGAGATGACCTCCGCCTGGATCACCTCCTGATCCCACGGTCGCGCGGTCAGTGGCCGAGCGCCTCGGTCCACGTGCGGATCTGACCGGCCAGCGGGCCCGCCGCGCGCGTCCAGCGGAAGTGGCCCAGATCCGGTCGCCCGGCGGCCTCGGCCGAGTAGTGCCGCCGGTCGACCGCGATCCGGGACAGCTTCGCCACCAGGCCGTCGACCGCGCCGGGCGGAGCGTAGAAGTCGGCGTCCACGGAGAACGCCAGAACCGGCACGTCCACCTCCGCGAGGGCCGCCTCAAGGTCCCGGCCCGCGCCGACCGGGAGGAACTTCCCGGTGCGCACCAGGCGTGACCACTCCCGCATGAGCATCGCGGGCTGCCTGCCGCCGAAGCCCAGCCGATGCCCCGGCCAGTGGCCGACGAGCCGCACGACGAGCGAGGCGAACGCCCCGAACAGGTACAGGCCCGCTCCCCTGCCCCGCCCGAAAACCCGATGGTGGGCGGTGCCGGAGGCGACCAGGACGAGCCCGGCGACGCCGTGTCGCTCGTGCGCGGCCAGGTGCAGGGCGCCGATCTGGCCCCCGAGGCTGTGGCCCAGCAGGAGAAGGGAACGTCCCGGATACCGTTTCCGCACGGCCTCAACGGCCACGGGCACGTCCCCGACGAGGTCGAGGTAGCCATGACGGGATGCGCGGGGTGTCGATTTCCCCTGCCCGCGCAGGTCCAGCACGGCCACCGCGAAACCCCGTTCCGTCAACGTCTCGACGAAGGGACCGTAGTAGGCGGCCGGCACCCCCATCGCGGGCAGGATCAGCACCACCGGTCCCCCGCTGCCCGGCTCGTGGTGGTGGAGGGCGAGCCTCGCGCCCTCTCCCGTCTCCAGAAACTCCAACTCGGCGTTCATGGCGGCCAGCGTAACTTACTCATTGGTAACAAACGTCAGACCGTCCGGCCACCCCGGGATCCACCTCTCCCTGCGGGCTCCTTTTTGGGCCTTGTTGACATGTCTACCCGGAAGTAACTTCCGGTCGTGACCCAGACGATCATTCGCCGCGATTTCTTCAAGATCGCGGCCGCAGGCACGGGCGTCGCTCTCGCCGGGATCCCCGGCGCGGCCGTGGCCGGCTCCTCGCCCTTCCAGCACGGCGTCGCCTCGGGTGATCCCCTGCCCGACGCCGTCATCATCTGGACCCGCGTCACCCCCGCGCCCGACGCGGTCCCCGGCTCCGGCACCGGGCCCTCGTCCATGGTGACCTGGCAGGTCGCCGAGGACCCCGGCTTCCAGCGGATCGCCGCGTCCGGATCGCTCACGACGGGCCCCGAGCGGGACCACACGGTGAAGGCCGACGTCAGGGGCCTGACCCCGGACACGGCGTACCACTACCGCTTCCTGCTGGGCGACCAGGCCTCGCCGACCGGGCTGACCCGCACCGCGCCGGCCGGGAACGCGGACGTCGCGGCGCTCCGGTTCGGCGTGGTCTCCTGCTCCAACTGGGAGGCGGGGCACTTCTCCCCCTACCGGCACCTGGCCGCGCGTGACGACCTGTTCGGCGTCATCCATCTGGGCGACTATCTCTACGAGTACGGCTCGGGCGAGTTCGGCGGCCGTGGCGAGGTCGTGCGGCCGCACGTGCCCGCCCACGAGATCCTCACGCTGGCCGATTACCGGGCCAGGCACGGGCAGTACAAGACCGACCCCGACCTGCGGGCCCTGCACGCCGCCCGCCCCTGGATGATCGTCTGGGACGATCACGAGGTGGCCAACGACGCATGGTCGGACGGAGCCCAGAACCACGACCCGGCGACCGAAGGCCCCTACGCGGCACGGCTCGCGGCCTCCCGGCAGGCCTACTTCGAGTGGATGCCGGTGCGCACGGGACCGGCCGGGGAGATATACCGCACCCTGCGCTTCGGCACCCTCGCCGACCTGACCATGCTCGACCTGCGCAGCTATCGCTCGCAGCAGGCTTCGGGCGCCGCCGTCGACGATCCGGCGCGCACGCTGACCGGCGACGCCCAGATGGCCTGGCTCAAGAACGGCCTGTCGAGCAGCGACACCCGATGGCGGCTGGTCGGGAACTCCGTGATGATCGCCCCGCTCACGATCGGCTCCCTGCCCGCCCACCTGTTCGAGCCGCTGGCCAGGCTGCTCGGCATTCCCGAAGGCGGAATCACTGTGAACAGCGACCAGTGGGACGGCTACACGGCGGACCGGAAGGAACTGCTCGGCCACCTGACGTCCAACGGCATCCGCAACACCGTCTTCCTCACCGGCGACATCCACACCTCCTGGGCCAACGACGTCCCCCTCAAGGCCGCCACGTACCCCCTCTCCCCCTCCGCCGCCGTCGAGTTCGTGGTGCCCTCGATCACCAGTGACAACATCGACGACTTCCTCCGTGTGGCACCCCGTACGCTCTCCCTGACCGCCGAGGGGATCATCCGCGCCGCCAACCGGCACGTGCGCGGCGTGGAGCTGGACTCCCACGGGTACGGCGTCCTCGACGTGCGGCCGGAGCGGGTCCAGATGGACTGGTTCACGATCTCCGACCGGACCGATCCCGGCGCCCGCTCCTCCTGGCTGGCCTCGTTCGCGACCACCAGCGGCAGCCAGAAGGTCCGGCGGGTTCACAGCCCCGCGGGGTAGGCCGCCGACCGGCACGGAAAACGGCCCCGGAGGTGGAGCGCGGCGGTGGAGATGCCGTACCGTCCTGGCATGTGCCGGAGTATCAAAACCCTTCGTGAGCCGTACACCGTCGACGTGACGGACGAGGACGTGCGCGCCGCCGCGCTCCAGTATGTCCGCAAGATCTCCGGGTTCCGTTCGCCTTCGGCGCGCAACGCGGAGACCTTCGACCGGGCCGTGGACGCCGTCGCCGCCGCGACGCAGGATCTTCTCGACGACCTCCGGGCGGGCAGCCGGCGCACCTGACCCGCCCCGGGCCCGCCACGAGGCCGGAGGCGAAGGGACCGGCCGCGGCAGGCCTGACGGCACCGTACGGCCCCGCCGGAGCGAGGCCGGGCCGTACGGACGTCGCCGGGGGCTCCGCCAGGAGTGTCCGTTGGATCCTCGCCACGGCAAAGATCCAAAGGACACTCCCTAGGACATGACGCGGCGAGCGATCTTCGCGGCCGGCATCGCGACCACCGGGGTCAGCAGCCAGGCGAGAGGCACGCCGTCGACCAGCCAGGTCAACCCGGCGGTGATCAGCCAGAAGACGGCGATCACGATCAGCCTGACCGCGTGGATCCGCAGCCGCGTCACATCCGCGCCGGGCCGCAGCACGCCACCGCGGACGGCGGCGATGAGCAGGGCCGCCTGAGACAGCAGCAGTCCCGCCTCCGATCCCGCGAACAGGGCGACCGACAGCGGGTTGACGGAGTTCTCTCCGATCAGCGCGGTCGGGTAGGGCAGCAGGACGACGAAGATCAGCAGCGGGACGTGGAGGAGCATCATCCCGGGGGTCGCCCGGGTGATCTGGTCGAAGGTCGTGTGGTGCTGGCGCCAGGCGACCCACAGCACCATGAACGCGATGAAGAACGCCAGGAACTCGCCGGAGTGCTCGCCGAGGAAGTGCCAGAGCGCGCCGGCCATGGCCAGCCGGTCACCGCCCTCCTCGACGTGACCCTCCGGTCTCGGGAGCTCGATGACGAGCAGGGTGATGGCGATGGCGAAGACCGCGTCGGCGAACATCCCCACGCGTTCGTGGGTCAGCCCCGGCGGGGTTGCGGTCGTATCGTGCGAGTCGGTGACGGTCACCGGACCTCCGGGATCAAAAACGGTGATGGGGAGGAAAACAGCGCCGATCATCCTGGCACACGACTTCCCGCAGTTCATCCGCAGGCGGCTCGCACCGTCTCACGGAGCCCGGATCCCTGCTTCTCCGCGTGAGGCGCGAGCCGGGGCAGGCGCCTCACGCGGAGGTCAGCCCTTGACCGCGCCCGAGGTGAGACCCTCCACGATGTAGCGGCGCGCGAAGGAGAACAGCACGAGCGTGGGGATGACCGAGACCACCGTCGCCGCCGCCATCGGGCCCCAGTCGATGTCGTACTGCGTGATGAACGAGTTCATCGCGACCGGGATCGTCTTGGCCTCCTCGCTGTCGATGAAGGTGATCCCGAGGAAGAGCTCGTTCCAGCACTGCACGAAGCCGAAGATGAACGTGGCGGCGATCCCCGGCAGCATCACGGGCACGACCACGCGCACCATCGCCGTCAGCCGCGAGCAGCCGTCGACCATGGCGGCCTCTTCGAACGCGGCGGGGACGCGTTCGTAGAAGCCGCGCATGATGATCGTCGAGAACGGGACGAGCATCGCGACGTAGACCAGCATCAGCCCGCTCAACCGGTTGAGCAGGTCGAGCCCGGACATCATCAGGTACAGCGGGCCCAGCGCGATGAACAGCGGGATCATCTGGGTGATCAGGAAGGCGAGCATGAGCGCCCCGCGTCCCGGGAAGTGGAAGCGCGCCAGCACGTAGCCGCCCAGCACCCCGGTCGCGGTGACCACGGCGGCCGACGCCAGCGAGACGATCAGGCTGTTGAGAAGATAGGTGCCGAAGTTCGCGAAGGAGAACAGCTCGCGGTAGTGCTCCAGCGTGGCGCTGCCGGGAAGGTAGCGCAACGGCACCGCGAAGATCTCCGAGGTGGGCTTCAGCGAGGTGATCAGGATCCAGTAGAGCGGGAAGACGGTGATCAGCAGCCAGACGCCGAGAACGACGGCCTTCGCGATCCGGGCGGTCAGGGGAACCGGGCGGTCCACGGGTCAGTCCCTCGCCTTCTCGAACCGGGTGGCGTTGAGATAGAAGATGCTGAACGAGAGCAGGAGCCCGAGGACGAAGATCCCCACCGCGCCGGCCTTGCCGTAGTCACCGCTCTGCACCTGCTCGATGAGATAGGTCGTGGCGATGTGCGTGCTCCCGGCGGGACCGCCGCCGGTCATCGAGTAGATGAGATCGGGGAAGTTGAGGATCCAGATGACCCGCAGGAGCACGATGAGCACCAGCGTCGTGCGGATCGACGGCAGCGTCACGTGGAGGAACTGCCGGAAGCGGGAGGCGCCGTCGACGTCCGCCGCCTCGTAGAGCTCCCGCGGCACCGACTGGAGCGCAGCGGTGATCATGATGGCGAAGAACGTCACGCCGTACCAGACGTTGGCGATGATGACCGAGGCCATGGCCCAGCCCGGCGAGGAGAGAAAGCCGATCGGCTCGTCGATCAGGCCGGTTTTGGTCAGCAGGTCGTTGACGACGCCGAACTCCCCGTTGAACATCCAGCGCCACAGCATGCCGATGAGGAAGCCCGACATGGCCCAGGGGAAGAAGACCCACGCCTGGTAGAGCCCTCGCCCCCGGAAGTGGCGGCGGAGCAGCAGCGCGAGGCCGAAGCCGAGCACGAACTGGAACGTCAGGGACACGGCCACCCAGATCCCGGTGTTGCCGAGGGCGGTCCAGAACTGGTCGTCGGCGAGGACCGCGCGGAAGTTCTCCAGCCCGGCGAACGGCGTGGCGGTCAGGTCGAACAGGTTGTAGCGCTGGAAGGCGATCACGGCGCCCCGGATCATGGGGTAGTACGTGAACACCGCGACGAACACGACTCCGGGCAGCAGGCAGAGCAGGATGAAGCGGGCCCGCCGCAGGTCGAAGACGGGCCGGGCCGCGCGGGCGGTGGTCCGCCCGCGCGAGCCGGTCTCCCCGAGCACGGTCACGAGGTCTTCTTCCGCGCCTGGTCGGTCCAGAACGCGTCCCATCCGCTCAGGACGTCCTGGGCCGTCTTGTCACCGGTCAGCAGGGACTGGATGTCCTTGTCGGCGGCCTGCTGCCACTCGCTCCAGCCCGGGTAGTCGACCGGGCGGATCGTGATCACCTGCTTGTCGTCCCCCTGGGCGTCCAGGTAGGCCTTCCAGGCTCCCTGCGAGAACTGGGGGTCCTGCTGGGCGGCCTTCGCGATCGGGATCAGCGAGTTGCCCTTGGCGAACTTCGTGCTCTGCGCGCTCTCGCTGAGGAACTGGACGAGTTTGGTCGCCTCGCCCTTGTGCGTGCTGAAGGACGTCACGCCCCAGCCGGCGTACCCGACGGGCTGCAACGCGTGCCCGCCCGGTCCCTTGGGGATCGGAGCGGTGCTCCACCCGTCCTTCGGGAGGGCGCTCTCCTCGACCGTCTTGATCACTTCGGGGTCCTGGATGAGCATGCCGGTGACACCCGAGGTGAAGCCCTGCACCATCTCCGGATAGCTCCACGAGACCGAGTCGGCGGGGGAACCCTCCTTGAACAGCCGGACGAACAGGTCCAGGGCCTGGGCGGCCTCCGGCGTGGACCAGATCGTCTTGCCGTCCTTCAGGAAGAAGGACTTGTCCGGATCCACCTTGTCGCCGTTGAAAGCGCTGACGATCATGACGGCGTAGTCGGAGCCGCCCTTGCCGCCGCGGAAGGAGTAACCGTAGCGGCGCTTGCCCTTGTCGGTCAGCCGCTTGGCGGCGTCGTAGAGCTCCTGCCAGGTGGCGGGAGGCTGCGCGATGCCGGCCTCGCGCAACCAGTCCGACCGGTAGAAGAGCACCTTCTCGTAGAAACCGTAGGGGATGAGGTACGGCTTGCCGCCCACCTCGACGGCCTTCTTCCGGGTGAGATCGGTCAGCTCGTTCCAGCCGGGCCAGTTCCCTACCGGGAGCTCGGCCAGCCAGCCGTTGTTGGAGAACGACTTGGCGGTGAAGTCACGGACCTCCAGGACGTCGACTCCCTTTTTGGTCTGCAGCACCTGGGTGATCTTCTGGTCGGCGCTCTCCAGGGGCGGCGAGATCAACTCGACCTTGATCCCGGGGTTTTTCTGCTCGAAGTCGGTGATCAGGCTTTTGAGGAGCTTGGTGCGATCCGGGCTGGTCAGGCTTTCGATCATACGTAGTTTGACCGTCCCGGCGGCGTCGTCGGCGCCGCAGGAAGCCAGTGTCATGGTCAGCACGCCGGCCAGCAGAGCGGCGAGCCTGTGGGGTGTTCTCATGGTCTCCCCCGGGGGGTGGGGTCATCGGTGGACGGTGCTGCTGACAGCGCTGTCACAACCCTGAATGACCGGGATGCTACATCGGGCTGTCCGTAATCCGTCAAGATGTCCCCAGGGCGCTCGCGAGATCGGCGATCAGCGTCTCGGCGTCCTCCAGCCCCACAGAGAGGCGCACCAGCCCCACCGGGATCTCCATGGTGGCGCGCACGGACTCCTCCACGGTGAGCGCCGGCGCGATGGCCAGGCTCTCGTAGCCGCCCCACGAGACGCCGACGCGGAAGTGGCGCAGCGAGTCCACGAACCGGCCCGCCTCCACCCTGTCCTCGGTGTCCAGCTCGATGCTGAAGACGCTGGAGAAACCGGTCATCTGGGTGCGGGCGAGCTCGTGCCCCGGATGGCCGGGCAGACCGGGGTGGTTGACCGCCCGGACCGCGGGGTGCTTGGCCAGGAACTCCGCCACCTGGAGGCCGCGTTCCTGGTGCGCCCGCATGCGGACCGGCAGGGTCCGCAGCCCCTTGATCGCCTTGCTCGCCTCGTGGGCCGACAGGGCCGCGCCGTACAGCTGGTACTCGGTCAGCGCGAGCGGCCTGACGAGGCTCGCGGAGCCCGCCACGACGCCGCCGACGAGGTCGCTGTGGCCGCCGATGTACTTGGACAGGGAGTGCACGACCAGGTCGACCCCCATCGTCAGGGGTTTCTGGAAGATCGGCGTCGCCCAGGTGTTGTCCATCACCGTGGTCAGTCCTCGGTCACGCGCCCATCCCGCGAAGGCGCGGATGTCGATGATCCCGCAACGCATGTACGACGGTGACTCCAGGTACACGATCCGGGTGGAGGGTTTGACAACGCTGTCAAGCACGCCAGGATTATCGGTGTGCACAGTCGTATGCGACACTCCGAACTTCTCCAGGTATCGGAGGAACTGGGTGGTCGGGCCGTAGACCGCCCCGACCACGATCACGTGGTCGCCCGCGGACACCAGCGAGGAGATCGTCGCCGAGATGGCGCCCATGCCGGAGCCGAAGCACTTGGCCCGCTCCGCCCGCTCGAGCGCGGCGAGCTTGCGCTGAAGCAGGTCCACGGTGGGATTGGTGCCGCGCGAGTAGACGTACCTCTCGTCCTCGGCGGGTATGGCCCCCGACAGTGCCTCCATCGTGGGGAAGGTGAACAGGGAGTTCTCGAAAACCGGCGGGTTGACCGCGCCCAGCATCCAGGGCTCGTCCTCGCCGTAGCGGCCGCAGATCCAGTTGTCATCGATGTCTTCGTACATGACTGCGCAAGGTACAGCAGCCCGGGCAGCCCGAGGAAGAGCAGCCGTTGAACCGCCGCAGGACCACGATGGCCGATGTCGCCCGCCATGCCGGGGTCAGCCTCAAGACGGTCTCCCGGGTGGTCAACCAGGAGCCTCACGTGCGGCAGGATCTGGTCCGCCGCGTCCAGGAATCGATCACGGCGCTGGGGTTCCGGCGCAACGAGGCCGCCAGCCGGCTGGCACGGGGCGAGTCGGTTCTCACCCTCGGCCTGGTGATCGAGAACATCTCCAACGAGTTCTACTCCCGCCTGGCCAAGGCCGTGGAGTCAGCCGCCTCCGAACACTCGGCCCTGGTGGTGTTCGGCAGCTACGAGGAACGCGCCGACCGCGAGGTCATGCTCATCGACACGATGTACGGCCGGGGCGTGGACGCCATGGTGATCGTGCCGGCCTCCGGAGACCACGCCTGGCTGGCGGAGTATCTCGCCAGCGGGCTCACCGCGGTCTTCGTCGATCGCGTGCCCGAGGGGCTGCCGGATGTGGACGCCGTCCTGCTCGACGCCGGCGTGGGCGGCCGGATCGCCACCGAGCACCTGCTCGCGCACGGCCATCGGCGTATCGCCCTGATCTCGGACAACGACCCGTTGAGCTCGGTGCACGCCCGAGCCGAGGGGCACCGTACGGCACTGCGCGCCGCCGGAGTCGCCGTGGATCCGGCGCTGTGCGTGACCGGCGTGTTCGAGCCCTGGCGGGTGGAGCAGGAGGTGCTGCGGCTCCTCGCGCTGCCCGAGCCGCCCACCGCGTTCTTCGCGACCAACAACCGCGCCGCGATCGGTCTCATGCAGGCCCTGCGTGATCACCCCGGCCCCCGGCCGGCCTTCGTCGGCTTCGACGATTTCGAGATGGCGGGGGTGTTCACCCCCGGGGTCACCGTGGTGCGCTACGATATCGCGCGCCTCGGCGGCGCGGCGGTGGAGCTCCTGCTGGCCCGGGTCCGGGACCCGGCACGGCCGAAGCGGCACGTGACCGTCCCGGTCGAGCTCGTCGTCCGCGGTTCGGGAGAGTTACCTCCGCCGAAGACCTGAGCCGAGCGCGAGCCGAGCCGGGCGCGTGCGCGAGCCGGGCGCCGCAGCTCGGCATGGACGAAGTCCAGGTTGCCGCTTAAGGGCGTGATCCTCTGCATCAGATCGGGTCGGCAGGCTCCGGCAGCGTCAACCACCGGGCAATGATTCCCGCGCAGGGCATCATTGCGATTCGATTCTCCGTGTTATCCCAGCGGAAGCTTGTTCGATTCCGTGAACATCGACCTGTTCGATAGGGCCGCCATTCGTCCGCTTATCTTGACGAGAACTTCTGGCGCTCGGTCCATCAAACGGTCGACGTCAACGGCATTGTCGTGGTCAACACCTTCGGCTTGCCCTGGTATCTGCAAGAGAATCGTCGTGCGTCCATGGAGACACAGGCCGGCCGGCTCCCCGGTGATTTCTGGAAGCACGTCCATGTATTGCCCAGAAAATCCAACTAAACGTTGGTCGCGACCAACGGCCGGCGTGCCGATATGGATATAGGCGTCGAGGTGGATGCACCTCTGGGAAAGATGGACGCCGCCCTCGTCGGATTGCTGGCGATGTGGGCTCGAGCAGCCGTTTCTCTTTCTCCTGGGCCTGACACCCCAGGATCTCCGCTCATGGACGCCTAGGATGTGCTTGACACCTCACCGGCCCGGCCCAGGCGGTTCATCCGGCATTTCATGCCCGATGACGGGTCGAAGCGAAGCGGTTCACCGGCGCAATATTTTCGCAGTTTACCGAAGGATGAGGCTGCCGCCACGCGCCTGGTCCACCTTCTTCCGGAGAAAGATGAAGCGGCGGCAGCGTTTCTGCCTGTGCACTTCTCGTTCTACCATGCGGAAGCGCCCAACGATTATGAATGGTACCTGCGGTGGCTGGCGGCCAACATCGAGGAGTTCGACGCGAAGCATCCTGCATATGTGCGTTTTCATGCATTTCCGCACACCTCGCCGCGCTCGCACATCCAAAGGGTCCGCATACTTCATCAGTGGATCAACTTTTTGCAGCTCTCGATTATGTCGAAGCTCAGCCGTGACAGATGGTCGAGTATTCGACGTCTGCGCGGCGACACGCTGTCCGACCTCCGCCCTACGCTGTGCCTGTGACAACTGAACGCACGCGCGATGACGCGTCGCAGCCGGCCCCGGAAGCCGGCGGCCGGCTGCGAAAGATCGGCTGGGGGGCGCTCGCGCTGTTCCTGGCCTCGTTCGCGATTTTCGAGAGCGTCAAGTACGGTCTGCCGACCACGGCCGCCATGCTGGTGTTCTTCGCGCTACCCGACCTGACGCGGCTCGCCGGGGTCCGCCCGCCCGGGCCGCTCTACCAAGCCGTGCACCGCGTGTGGATCCCCCTCGTAGTGCTGGTCGGCTACACCGTCGGGCCGATCGTGTGGCCGCCGCTCTTCACCGCCGGCCTGGGTTGGCTTACCCGCATCGCCCTGGAGCGAACGTTCAGGCGCGGACTTCCGTTCAACATCGGCTCATGACGGTTCGTCGGACACCCCGCCCACGCGAAGTCCGCAACGTCGGCTTCTGACCAGATGATTGAGTTCAGCCGCGGCCTTCAGAGGACGTCCTCGCCCAGCTGCGGGAACACCTTGGAGACCTTGCCGAGGAGGTATTCGCCGTAGGTGCCGGTGAAGGCGCGCAGGTCCTGACCGTCCCACCGGGCGCGACCGCCTCCGGTGACGCCTCGCGAGGGCAGCGGGGGCACCTCGGCGTCCCAGCCGGGGTCGAAGAAGAAGGGGAATGACAGCCGCTCCCGGCCGCTCACGTTCCTGACCCGGTGCGGGGTCGACCGGTAGAAGCCTCCGGTGAGCTTGTCGAGCATGTCGCCGATGTTGCAGACGAAGGTGCCCGGGATCGGCGGAGCCTCGATCCAGCCCGTTCCGGCGTGCACCTGCAGGCCGCCGTTCCGATCCTGGGCCAGCAGGGTGAGCAGGCCGTAGTCGGTGTGCTCCCCCACGCCCCATTCCTCGGAGCCGGGCGAGGCCGGCGGGTAGTGGAAGATCCGGAACAGCACGGTGGGGTCGGCCGTGTAGCCGGTGGCGAAGTAGTCTTCGGCCAGCCCGAGGCTGAGCGCGACGCCGCGCATCACCGACTGGGCGAGACCGGTCAGCGTGCCGAGATACGCAAGGACCGCTTCGCCCAGCTCGGGCACCTGCGCCGGGAAGAGGTTGCGGCCGTGCAGCGGCAGCCGGGCGCGCGGGTCGTCCTCGGGCAGCTCGGCGCCGAAGTAGACGCCCTCCTTCAGGTCCGGGCGGCCGGAGGTGAGCTCGCCGCCCACCGGGAAGAACCCCCGCCAGGCGCGGCCCGCCCGGTCCATGGAGATCTCCATTTTCTCTTCGAGAGGAAGCGCGAAGAAGCGGCGGGCGGCCTCGTCGAGGCGGCCGAGCAGCGAAGCCGGGACACCGTGGCCGGAGATGTAGAAGAACCCGCTGTCGCGGCACGCCCGCTCGATCAGGCGGGCGGTCCGTTCCCGCCGGGCGCGGGGCCCGTCGTTCACCAGGGCACTGACGTCGATCACTGGCAGCCGGTCCACGCAGACGTTCTTTCCCGCTGGGGACGTCCGTAGGCGGCATGTGCGCGAATCCGGGGAATTTCGTCGTCACACCTGTATATGCCGGGGGTCGATCTCCTCATACGGCTCGGGCCGGGCGTCCGGCGGCGCGGTCGGAGGTCGAGCGCGGACGGAGGTCGAGCGCGGACGGCGCGGCCTCCAGCCGGTCGGCGGCTTTCCCGATGATCGTCGCCCGGGACATCGTTGGACCGGGTGGACACTGTTACGGCACGCTTGTCGATGCGCGGCGGTACGGCCGCGCCAAGTGACAGGAGCGGGAGAGACACGCATGACCGCGGCCGGAAGCATCGACGTGGACAAGGCACGCATCGACACCCCGGGCTGCGGCGACGTGGCGCACCTCAACAACGCGGGGGCGGCGTTGCCTCCCAGGCCGGTGATCGACGCGGTGGCGGGACATTTCGCACTCGAGGCGCGGATCGGCGGCTACGAGGCGTACGATCGCGCGATCGAGGAGGTCGAGCGGTTCTACGACGCGGTGGCCGGGCTGGTCAACGCCCACCGCGACGAGATCGCCTACGTGGAGAACGCGACCCGCGCCTGGGACATGGCGTTCTACGCGATCCCGTTCGCCCCCGGCGACCGGATCCTGACCACCACCAGCGAATACACCAGCAACGGCATCGCCTTCCAGCAGGTGGCGAAGGCCCGGGGGGCGAGCGTCGAGGTGGTGCCGGACGACGAGCACGGGCAGTTGTCCCTTGAGGCGCTCGCCGCCGAGCTGGACAGGGGCGGCGTACGGCTGGTCGCGATCAACCACATACCAACCCACAACGGCCTGGTCAACCCGGCCGCCGAGGTGGGCGGGCTGTGCCGGCGGGCCGGTGTGCTGTTCCTCCTGGACGCCTGCCAGTCGGTGGGCCAGTTGCCCGTCGACGTCGCGGAGATCGGCTGCGACATGCTGTCGGCGACCGGGCGCAAGTTCCTGCGCGGCCCGCGCGGGACCGGGTTCCTCTACGTCCGGCGGGACCTTCTCACGACTCTGGAGCCGCCCTTCCTCGACCTGCACTCGGCGACCTGGACCGCCCTGGATCGTTACGAGATCCGTGACGACGCACGGCGCTTCGAGACGTGGGAGCGCTATGTCGCCGGTCAGATCGGGCTGGGCGTCGCCGCCGGCTACGCGGCGTCCCTGGGCCTTGCGGCCATCGAGGAACGGGTGACCGGGCTCGCGAGCCGCCTTCGCGAGGAGCTCTCGGCCAGGCCCGGCGTCACGGTGCTGGATCGTGGCGCACGCCGTTCCGGCATCGTCACCTTCACCGTCCAGGGGCACGAGCCCGCCGGGATCAAGCAGGCGCTGCGCGCGCAGGGCATCCACGTCAGCGTCACCGACATCGCGCACCACCTCCTCGACCCGAGCGCCGTGCCCTCCGCCGTACGGGCTTCCGTGCACTACTACAACACCGACGACGAGATCGACCGCCTGCTCACAGCCGTGACGGGCGGGTTCTAGGTTCCGCCCGGCCGGGTTTCCGGAGCCCGGCCGGGTTCCGGCGGGCGTGGCTGCCCCTTACGGGGTAGAGGTGTTCTCGGTCCGGCGGAGGAGGGCTTTCGGCCTTTCGGCGGATGGAAAACCGCTCCGGTGTCGAGGAATCTGAACTTCAGGACTCGACCAGGGTTCTACCCCGGCGCGTGTCGGAGCCACGGGTGGACCCCGAAAAGCAGGGGGTGGTCATGGAACACGCATTCCGGCCGACGCGATGGCTGGGCGGAGCGGCCGTCGCGCTCGCCTCCGTCCTTCTCATCACCTCGTGCTCCAGCCGGGAACATCCGGCCGGCGCCCACCCTCCGAGCCCGGCCGCCGCCGGGGCTCACGGCGGCCACGGAAAACCCTTCGAGCCGCCGCCGGTGACACCGCTGCGGGCCTCCGAACGATTCGTCAATCTGACGCTGCCCCAGCCGTACGAACCGGTGGCTCCCAACGGGGGAACCGACGAGTATCGCTGCTTCCTGGTCGACCCCGGGTTGACCAGCCGGGCCTTTCTCACCGGCAGCCAGTTCCTCCCGCAGAACACCGACATCGTCCACCACGCGATCATCTTCCGGGTCAGCCCGGACGGGGCCAAGGCGGCCCGCGACCTCGACGCCAGAACACCGGGCGAGGGGTGGACCTGCTTCGGCGACGCCGGCATCGACGAGAGCGCCTGGGTCGGTCACTGGGCGCCGGGGGCGAACGAGACGCTGCTGACCCAGAACGTCGGCTACCCCATGCCGCCCGGCAGCCGACTGATCATGCAGGTGCACTACAACCTGCTCGCCACCGGGGGTAAAGCGACCGGCACCGACCAGTCCGCGATCCGGCTGCGACTCACCGACGGCAAGGCCGACCTCGACCCCCTGGAGACGAAGCAGCTGCCGGCACCGATCGAGCTGCCCTGCACGGCCGGGGAGTCCGGCCCGCTGTGCGACCGCAAGGCCGCGATCCGCGATGTCGTCCGCCGTTTCGGAGATCAGGCCGAGGCCACCGTGACCGGGCTCAACGAGTTCTGCAACAACGCCAGGCCCCCGGTCGCCGGTCCCACCCAGCACTGCGACCAGAAAGCCGGCAGGACCGGCACCGTGTACGCCGTCGCCGGGCACATGCACCTCCTCGGACGCTCGATCAAGGTGGAGCTCAATCCCGGCACGACCGGCGCGAAGACCCTGCTCGACATTCCCGCCTACAACTTCGACGAGCAGGCCATCCGCCCGCTGGCCAAGCCCGTCGCCGTCAAGGCCGGAGACACCCTCCGGGTGACCTGCACCCATGACGCCGGTCTTCGCAAGCTGCTCCCCGCGTTGCGCGACCTCCCGCCGCGCTACGTCGTCTGGGGAGAGGGCACCAGCGACGAGATGTGCCTGGGACTGCTCGTCTGGTCCCCGCAGGGCCGGCCCGCCGGCTGACACCGTACGGCCACGCGGGCCGCTCCCCCGGCCCGCGCCTGCCGATCACCGGATTGCTAACGTGCTCGCCGTGACCAACCGGACTCCTTCGAACACGTCTGGACGATAGATCTCATGGCCGGCATGCAGGGAAAACAGGAAAGCGAGCGGTCCGCCAGGAGCGGCGGACCGCAGCTCAAGGTCGAGGTGCACGGGCTCGACGTGATCGGCGACGCCGATCGCAAAGGTCGTCCTCGGCAGCTGTTCTGGCCGTGGTTCGGTGCCAACGTCTCGATCCTGGGGCTGAGCTACGGCTCTTTCGCCCTGGGTTTCGGGATCTCCTTCTGGCAGGCGCTCGTGGCCGGGGTCGTCGGGATCGTCTTCTCCTTCCTGCTGTGCGGATTCGTCGGCGTGGCCGGCAAGCGGGGATCGGCTCCGACGATGGTGCTGAGCCGGGCGGTGTTCGGCGTGCGTGGAAACCGGTTGCCGTCGGCGATCTCGTGGGTGCTGACGGTGGGCTGGGAGACGGTTCTCACCGCGCTGGCGACGTTGGCGACCTCGACCGTGTTCGAGCGGCTCGGCTGGGGCGGCGGCACCTCCACGAAGATCATCGCTCTGGTCATCGTGACCGCCCTGATCATCGCCGGCGGCGTCATGGGATTCGACCTGATCATGCGCATGCAGACGGTCATCACGGTCGTGACCGGGGTGCTGACGGTGGCCTACATCGCTCTGGTCACCGACCAGATCCACTGGGACGCGGTCATGCGGACCGGCTCCGGATCGGCCCAGGAGTTCATCGGGGCCCTGGTGTTCATGATGACCGGATTCGGGCTCGGCTGGGTCAACGCGGCGGCCGACTACTCCCGCTACCTGCCGAGGAGGTCGTCGAGCGCGGCAGTGGTGGGGTGGACGACGTTCGGGGCGTCGGTGGCACCGATCGTGCTGCTCGTTTTCGGCCTGCTGCTGGCCGGTTCGTCCGCGGACCTGAACAAGGCGATCGCGGCAGACCCGGTCGGAGCGCTGACGACCGTCCTGCCCACCTGGTTCCTCATCCCCTTCGCGGCCGTGGCCGTCCTCGGCCTGGTCGGGGGTGCCGTGCTCGACATCTACTCCTCCGGCCTGGCGTTGCTGGCGACCGGGCTGCGGGCGCCGCGCTACGTCGCCGCCCTGATCGACGGCGTGCTCATGGTCGCGGGGACGGTGTACATCGTCTTCGTCGCGGACAACTTCCTCGGCCAGTTCATCGGGTTCCTCACCACTCTGGGCGTCCCGATCGCCGCGTGGTGCGGGATCATGCTGGCCGACCTCGCGCTGCGCCGCCGTGACTACGACGAGGCCGATCTCTATCGCCTGTCGGGTCGCTACGGAAGCGTTCGGCTGCTGCCCGTCACGGTCATCGTCGTCAGCACGGCCCTCGGATGGGGGCTGGTCACCAACGCGGGCGCGAGCTGGCTCGGCTGGCAGGGCTACCTGCTGGGGCCCGCCGGGCTCGGCGGCACGTCGGGGTCGTGGGCCTACGCCAACCTGGGGGTGCTGGTCGCGCTCATCATCGGCTTCGTCGTCACTTTGGTGTTCAACCGGTCGAGGGTGCGCGCTCAGGAGGGCCTGGCGCCGTCAGAGCCCGAGGCGACCTCGGCGGGAGCGGTCCGGCCGTGACCGTCCCCGCCCCACGACGCGCGCCGCGGGGACGATGAGGTCCCCGAATACCCGAAGGCCCCGGAGCCGTGAAAGGCTCCGGGGCCGGGTGGTCGTCTCAGGAGGTCAGGAGAGCGGGCTGTCCTTGGTCTCCTTGAGCGCGAAGAGGTAGACCAGGGTCGAGATCAGGGCGATCGCCGACATGTACCAGGCGAACATCCCGGCGTTGCCGCCGTCGATCAGCGCCGTGCCCACGAGCGGAGCCGTGCCGCCGAACAGGGCGACGGTCAGGGAGTACGGGAAGCCTGCACCCGATGCCCTGACCCTGGTCGGGAAGAGCTCGGAGTTGACCGCCGCCGAGATCGACGTGAAGCCGCCGAGGAAGAGCATGCCGACACACTGGATGAGCAGCAGGCTGGCGAAGGAACTGGTCAGCATGCCCATCAGCGGCACCGGCAGCAGCACGAACGCCAGGCCGAAGGCGATCAGCATCGGCCTGCGCCCGATCCTGTCCGACAGCATGCCGAGCAGCGGCTGCAGCACCATGAAGAAGACCAGCGAGATCGTGCCCACCTCGAAGGCCTCGGCCTTGTCGAACTTGACCGTGAGCTGGGCGTAGGTGGGCAGGAACGTCGTCCAGGTGTAGTAGGCGACGGTGCCGGCCATCGTGATGCCGACGATCAGGAGTGCCTTGGTCGGGTAGCGGACCAGGAACTCGAAGAGCTTGGGCTTGTCGGCCACGCCGTTCTTGATGTCCTCGGCCAGGGTCGTGGTCTCCTCCGCGCCCTTGCGGATCCACAGCCCGACGAGGCTCGCCAGCGCGCCGACGACGAACGGGACGCGCCAGCCCCACGAGCCCATCTCGGCCTCGGTCAGACTGGCGGCCAGGAGGGCGGCGAGGCCGGAGGCGAGAAGCTGGCCGATGGTGGTGCTGACGTACTGGAAGCTGGAGTACAGGCCACGCCTGCCGGGCGGGGCGGACTCCACGAGGAACGTGGTGGCCGCGGCGAACTCCCCGCCGACCGAGAGCCCCTGAACCAGCCGGGCCAGCGTCAGGATCATCGGCGCGAGCACGCCGACCGATTCGTAGGTCGGCGTGATCGCGACCAGCAGCGATCCGACACCCATCAAGATGATCGTGAAGGTCATCGCGGCCTTGCGGCCGAACCGGTCGGCGAACGAGCCCACGAGCAGCCCGCCGAGCGGCCTCATGAAGAACCCGACCGCGAAGACCCCGTACGTGCTCAGCAACGGCACCAGGCTGTTGCCCGCGCTCTTCGGGAAGACCTGGGTCGAGAAGTAGATGGCCAGGAACGAATATGTGTACCAGTCGAACCATTCGACGACGTTGCCGACGCTGGCGGCCATCAACTGGCGCGCCCGGTTCCGTGGGATGCCGATGGGGGCCGGCCTAGGGGGAGCTGTGGCCACGGGGGGCTCCTTGCTTGGGGGTAAAGCACGATCTCTCAGGTGGCTTACTCTGCAACCGGATGATAGAAATAGTCAAACACCTAAAAATCTCTTTATATTTCCGACACTCAGACGAGCTCACGTGACCACTTTGGATGATCTTGACCGTCGCCTGATCGCCGCCCTCCAGATCAGCCCCCGTGCGACCTGGGGCGAAATCGGCGGCGCCGTCGGCGAGCACGAACGGACCGTGGCCCGTCGCCTCCAGCGGCTCCTGGCCATCGGGGCCGTGCGGGTCACCGCCATCCTCGACGAGCTGCGCTGCGAGCTCGGCACGCCGGTGCACCTGCATGTCCAGGTCCGTCCCTGCGCGGTGGAGCAGGTCGCCGGGGCCCTCTCCGCGCGACCCGACACCCGGTCGGTCTACGCGGTCACGGGAGCCGCCGACATCGGCTGCGAGCTGGTGGTCCCCTCCAGGGAGCTTCTGCACGAGACCCTGACCGCGCAGATCCCCGCCACGTCCGGCGTCACCCAGACCCGGACCCAGGTCGTGCTGCGCACGTTCCGGACGGTGGCCGAGTGGCACGCGCCGTACCTCACCGAGGAGGAGACCGCGCTGCTGAGGGCCACGGTCCCGTCCCCGGCCGGTCCGCCACCGGAACGCGTCGAGCTGACCGCGACCGAGAAGGACGTCGTCAGGCTGCTCGCCACCGACGGCCGCATCGGTTTCACCGCGATCTCCGACCAGCTGGACATGTCCGTGCCGACCGCCCGCCGCCGGGTCGCGGCGCTTCTCGAGCGCGGGGTCGTGCATCTGCGCGCGGAGGTGGAGCCCGTTCTGCTCGGCCTGGAGGTGGAGGCCCAGCTCTGGCTCTCGGTTCGCGCCCATGGCCTGGACACGGTGGGCCAGGCACTCGCCGCCCATCCGAGCGTGCGCTACTGCGCGGCCACCTCGGGCACCCACACCATGATCGTTCAGGTTGCCGTGGCTCACGAGATGGAGCTCTACCGCTTCCTCACCGCCGTCCTCGGCCCCCTCGACGACGTCACCGACGTCAACGTCACCCTCATCACCCGTGCCTACAAGCGTGGTCACCTGCGCAAGTCGGGCCTGCTCACCCTGGAGTACCGATGACCCCCGCCGAAACCGAGGTGGCCGAGCTCTGCGCCGAGCTCATCCGCGTCGACACCAGCAACTACGGAGACAACAGCGGCCCCGGCGAGCGCGCCGCCGCCGAGGTCGTCATGGCCAGGCTCGCCGAGGTCGGCCTCGAGGCGACCTACGTGGAGAGCGCGCCGTCCCGGGGCAATGTCGTGACCAGGATCGAGGGCACGGACCCCGGCCTGCCCGCACTGCTGGTCCACGGGCATCTGGACGTCGTGCCCGCCAACGCCGCCGACTGGACGGTCGACCCGTTCGCCGGCGAGATCCTGGACGGCTATATCTGGGGTCGCGGCGCGGTGGACATGAAGGACATGGACGCCATGATGCTGGCCGTCCTGCGGCAGATGGTGCGCCAGGGACGCAAGCCACGCCGCGACATCGTGTTCGCCTGGGTCGCGGACGAGGAGGCCGGCGGGAAGTACGGCGCCAAATTCCTCGCCGCCAAGCACCCCGAGCTGTTCGAGGGCTGCGATCACGCGATCAGCGAGGTGGGCGGCTACTCGCTGGAGGTCGACCAGTCCCTGCGGCTCTACCTGATCGAGACGGCCCAGAAGGGCCTGGCCTGGATGCGCCTGGTCGCCGACGGCACCGCGGGGCACGGCTCCATGCTCAACGACGACAACGCGGTGACCGAGGTCGCCAGGGCCGCGGCCCGGGTCGGGGCCCACAAGTGGCCGATCAGGCTGACCCCGACCGTGCACCGCTTCCTGGAGGAGGTCTCCGACGCCTTCGGCATCCCCTTCGACCCGGAGAATCCCGGCCCCGTCCTCGATCGCATCGGGCCGCTCGCCCGGTTCATCGGCGCGACCCTCCACCACACCGCCAACCCGACCCGGCTCACGGCGGGCTACAAGACCAACGTCATCCCCGGCCAGGCCGTGGCCGAGGTGGACGGCCGGTTCCTGCCCGGGCTGGAGGAGGACTTCCTCGCGACCGTGGACGGGCTGCTCGGCCCGAAGGTGCGTCGCGAGTTCGTCAATCACGACATCGCCCTGGAGACCACCTTCGACGGGGATCTGGTCGAATGCATGATCGCCTCGTTGAAGGCGGAGGATCCGGCCGCCCGGGCCGTGCCGTACTGCATGTCGGCCGGCACCGACAACAAGACCTTCTTCGCCGACCTCGGGATCCGGGGCTTCGGTTTCGTCCCGTTGCGGCTTCCGAAGGAGATGGACTTCGCGGCGATGTTCCACGGCGTGGACGAGCGGGTGCCCGTCGACGCGCTCCAGTTCGGCGTCCGCGTCCTCGACCGGCTCCTCATGACCTACTGACGGCGCGCGGGTACCCGGGACCCGTCCGGCGGTCCCGGGGAGCCCCGCCTCCGAGGCCGGAGCGCGAGGTCAGGCGACACCTCCACAACCGGGGTATGACCTCGCAAAAGACCAACGAGTGCGCCGCGGAGGCCGCCATGACCACCTATATCCTGTCGCTCGTCGAGGGGGACGCCGGACAGAACGCGATCGGTGAGGACATCTTCTCCCCGAACTCCCCGATCACCTACAGCGATCTCGACCCCGGCACCCTGATGTGGCTGGCGGAGCAGGGTTACGACCCCGAAAACCCGAACCAGCGGATCCTGGTCACCCCGGCGGGCCAGAACCCGGGCGCGGCCCATGTGATCGCCTCCCGCGACGTGGCCATGTGAGACCCGGCCCGCCAAGTGCAGGTCGCCCAGAGGCGCCACCTTGACCTCGCTCTCCCGGTACGGCGCGGGGGGGCGCCCCCCCCGCCCCCCCCCCGGGGGGGGGGGGGGGGGCCCCCCGGGGGGGGGGGCCGCCGCGCCCCCCCCCCGGGGGGAAACGGCGGGGGGGGGAGCCCGCCCAGGGGCGCAAAAAATA
>NZ_JBIAZA010000017.1:29129-122889 GCF_042898655.1 Streptosporangium sp. NPDC000396 | reverse complement strand
GGGCCCTGGGCCCCCCCCCCCCCCATTGGCCGGGCCCCCCCGCGCCCCCCCCTCCCCCCCCCCCCCCGGGGCGGGGGGGGCCCCCCCCCCCCGGGCCGGGGGGGGGGGGGGCGGCGCCCCCCCGCCCGTGTGCGCCGGGTCCCGCTTCTCACTGGCCTGAGCTTCACTGGCCTGAGCTTCTCGCCGGCCATGAGCCGAAATCATGATTTTTATGGTCGTGATAATTTTTGTGCATGCTGAGCCTGCGACAGCTCGAATATCTCGTCACGATCGTCGACCAGGGCTCCTTCACCAAGGCCGCCGAGGTTCTCCATGTCACGCAGCCGGCCCTGTCCCATCAGGTTCGAGCGCTGGAGCGGGCGGTCGGCGCGCCCCTGCTGGAGCGGCTGCCCCGCGCCGTTCACCTCACGGCGGCCGGGCGCGCGATGCTGCCCCACGCGCGAGCCGCCCTCGCCGACGCGGCCGGCGCCGTCTCCGCCGTACGCCAGACGGTCGGGCTGGTGCGCGGCGAGCTACGGCTGGCGGCGGTCTACTCGGTCAGCCTCGGGGTACTGCCCGCCGTGCTGAGAACATGGAGCCGGCTCCATCCGGGGGTCGACGTCAGGCTGTTCGAGCACCGGCACGCGGATGAGCTCGCGGAGGCGATGGCGAGCGGGCAGGCCGATCTCGCCATCGGTCCCCGGCCCGCGGCCTGGGCCGGGCCGGTGCACCCCATCGGCGTCGAGGAGTTCGTCGTGGCCGTCTCTCCCGACGACCCCCTGGCGGCCGAGCGGGTGACCGAGGTCGACCTCGGCGCTCTCCGCGATCGCCGTTGGGTCCACTACGCGCCGGACAACGGTCTCGCGGAAATCCTGGACCGTGTGTGCCTGGAGGCGGGCTTCCAGCCGAAAATCGCGGTCCGCACCGAGCAGACGGCCTCGGCGCCGACCCTGGCGGCCGCCGGACTCGGACCCGCGCTGGTGCCCGCGAACATCGTGCCGAAGGGATACGAAGGCTACACGCTCAGGCCCAGGCCCTCGGTGACCCGGGCCCTCACGGCTTACACGCGCACGGAGCTCGACGCTCTCAGCGACGCGTTCCTCTCCCTGCTCGTCGAGAGCGCGGCCGGGAGACTCCCCCGTCCGTGAGACGTCCGGGCGGCTTCCGGCCGCCTTTCCCGGAATCCTCCGCGGCCTTTCCCCGGATCCTTCCGCGGCGGAAGGCGGGCCCGACGGGGATCAGGGCGCGTCGTCACGTGGCGGGCTTCTCAGGGAGGCCTGCATCAGGATCCTGGTGAAGTCGGCGGGGGTGACCAGGCCGGTCACGTGCCCGTTCTCGACGACCAGGACGGCTGGTTCCACGGACAGATCCAGGATCCGCGCCGCCGGATCGTCAGGGGCGACGACATGATCCGACGGCAGCTTGCGAGCCAGCTGCGCGACATTGGTCTCGGCCCGCTGTTCCGGAGTGAGAGCGGAAATAGTCTCAAGTGAGACGGCGCCGACGGGCGCCCCGGAGAAGTCCACGACGGGAAAGACGCTCTGCCGGGACCGGAGCGCCACGGTGGCCACGAAAGCATCCACCTTGAGCCAGGAAGGGGCGAGGTCGGGGACGGATGTCATGACGTCACGCATCCGCAGGCCGGTCAGTCCGCTCCGGGCCGAACGGGCGAACGCCTCGGCGCGGGCGGCACCGGTCATGAACCATCCGATGAGCACCATCCACAGCCCGCCGACCGGTGACCAGACGACGGCCTGCAGCACGCCGGCGGCCACCAGGAACATGCCGAGCGACTGTCCCGCCTGCGCCGCCGTCCTGTCGGCGCGGGAACGGTCGCGATAGCGCCACCACAGGAACGCGTGCAGCACCCTCCCACCGTCCAGGGGCGCGCCGGGCAGCAGGTTGAACAGGCCGAGTACGGCGTTGACGAGGGCGAACCAGGCCACCGCCGACGAGATGAGCAGCGGGCTGTGCGGGACGAGCAGCACCAGGCCCGCCACTGCCGCGAAGGCCAGGCTGGTCAGGGGGCCGGCCGCGCTGATCTCCGCCTCCGCCCTCGGCGTACGGGCCTCACCGTCGAGCTCGGTGATCCCGCCCATCAGCCACAGGGTGATGGACCCCACCCGGACGCCCAGGCGGCGGGCGACCAGGGCGTGGGCGAGCTCGTGGGCCAGGAGCGACGCGAAGAACGCGCACGCGACCACCGCGGCGACTCCCCAGTACAGCCCCTGCGACAGGCCGGGAACCGCGGCCGGCAGGACCCCCGTCCCGAGGACGGCCATGATCAGCGCGATGACGAGGAGCGCGGACCAGTGGATCCCCACGGGAATCCCCGCCACGTTCCCCAAGCGCAGACTCGGCCTCATACTTCCACGATGGGACTTCCCTCACTTCCGAGTTAGAGCCGTTATGCCTGTTCAGGCGGGACTTTGGTCGCTCAGCACCGGAGCGGTGCGGTCATCGCCGCACGCCCTGCCGGTGATCAACCGCGCTCCCGGGCCCTGGCGCGCCGGCGCGCGATGGCACGGATCGTGAACAGCAGCACGACGGCGACCATCTGACCGCCCAGGACGATCCGGTTGACGTCGATCGCGGGCTTCCAGTGGACCTCGTCGTCCTTGATGACGAACACGCCGGCCGGCGCGGCGCCGAGGCCGAAGCCTCCGCCCGTTCCCTCTCCGGGCTGATCGCCTTCCTGCTTGCCGCTGCCTCCGCCTCCGCCTCCGAGGACACGGGCCACGGGGATGACCGTCACACCGCCCTGCGTGATCGGCTTTCCGAAGACACGTCTGACGGTGACGTCGTCCCACGCCTGCTCGATCATCTCCATGACACCCATCGACTTCGCCCTTCCGCCCGGGTGTTTCCCGTGCTGGACCATCGCCCTCCCTCCCCCGCACACGAGAGGAGCAACCGACGAACAACCCGAAATGACGGCCTCACAGCCGCCGTGAATCCAGCATCTCCTACATGACCGGACGCATGCCGACGATCAATGCCCCTCGGACGCGACAGGGGCGACCGGGGACGTGACCGGCCAGGCCGTCAGGTCTGCCTCGGCCGGCGCCACCGCTCGTCGGCGACGGCCCACGCCCTCTCCCACTCGGCGTCACGGTGCCGGTCCAGCAGTTTCCGAACGCCGGCCAGGCAGAGCATCAGGGCCGCC
The DNA here is from genome assembly GCF_042898655.1 of Streptosporangium sp. NPDC000396. Lineage (NCBI taxonomy): Bacteria > Bacillati > Actinomycetota > Actinomycetes > Streptosporangiales > Streptosporangiaceae > Streptosporangium > Streptosporangium sp. NPDC000396. The sequence continues at coordinate 119,744 of NZ_JBIAZA010000017.1, read as the reverse complement.
CCGGCCCAGCCCACCACGGCGATCACGACGAACGCGGCGTCCACGACCGTCTTCACGTGGTTCTGCGGGGGGGTCGTGAGCTTGCCGACCCCGTCGATCCAGATCTCGACGCGGGAACCGAGCCGCGTGCTCGGCGGGAGCATCACCTCACCCGTCCGCGGGCTTCCCCCCGAAGTGGTCCACCGCACCGTCTGCATCCGCCATCCTGAAGCGCGTGCCGACGACTGCGGCGTGTTCACGACCTCTGCGGCCACCGCCTGCCGGTGAGGCGGGCCGGCGAGCTCGGCCTGCAGCCCGTTCGCATAGACCTGACGCCCGAGTGCGACCGCCGGCCACAGCACGGCCATGAAGATCACCATGCTCACCAGCACGGCCACCGTCTCGATCCGGTCCGAGCGCCTGCGCAACGCGTTGCCGTCAAAGCGATGAAGACGCAGGCAGCGTATCGCCCAACGAGTGAAGGAACGCATCGGGCCACCTCCTGCCGGCGACATAGGTCTACATCTTCACATTTGAGCACATATGCCCTGAATACCAGAGTCTTTGGATGTGGCTCTGCCGGGACCTTCGGCCCCACCGCTCGCCGTACGACACCCGCTTCCTTCGGATTTCCTCCCATTTTCCTCCCACGCCGAAGGGATGTGGCCCGCGCCCGAGGTCCCGGCCGCGGCCCGCGTCCAAGGCTCCGGCCAGGACCCCCGCCGGCTGTAGGGGCGACAGTCCTCCCCGGAAGGGCATTTGGACCCTGGGGGCCGTCCCGGCGATGTCCGACGCTGCTTATATGAGACGAACCGCTTCCGGCGAGCCGGCGCCCCCGATGGACCGCGGGCTCTCGCCACCGCCGCGTTTCCGTGGGCCGCCTGGATGAACGACCCCTTATCCGGCCTGCGCGCACGTTTGGAGGCAGAGATGCATGTCCTCGTCAAGGACGTCATGACCCGGCGGGTGATCTCGATCAACGGGAACACCCCTTTCAAGGACATCGCCGAGGCGCTCATCACCCACGCGGTGAGCGCCGTACCGGTGGTGGACGGCGAAGGCCGAGTGATCGGTGTCGTCTCCGAAGCCGATCTCCTGCACAAGGAGGAGTTCAGGGAGCAGTTCCGGGGTGAGAACTACCAGCCGCCGCTGACCCGGCTCAACCGGCGGCCGAGCGCGGACAAGGCCAGAGGCGATGTGGCCCAGGAGTTGATGACCACCCCCGTGGTCACCGTCTCGATGGACGCGCCGGTGGTGATCGCGGGCCGCCTGATGGAGTGCCAGGACGTCAAACGGCTGCCGGTGGTGGACAGGCAGGGCCGCCTGGTGGGCATCATCAGCCGCCGCGACCTGCTCAAGGTGTTCGTCCGGTCCGACAGGGACATCGAGCGCGAGATCCGCGTGAACGTTCTGATGCGATCGCTCTGGATGGACACCTCTCGCGTCTGTGTCACCGTCGACAACGGGGTGGTGACACTGAGCGGGCGGATGACCCTGCACAGTGACGCCCAGATCGCCCTGTGGATGGCCCAGCAGGTCAACGGGGTCGTCGATGTCCTCGACCATCTCACCTGGGACCGGGACAACATACCCGCCTGAGCGGTGCCCGGCGGCCGAAGGCATGCCCCGAACGGATGCCCGGCGGCCGAAGGCGTGAACGGCCGGGAGCTCTCCGGCTCCCTCACCCCCGCAGCCGGCACAGCCACTCGTGGTCGCCCTGCAGGTCGAGACGGCGCCGGTGGCGGGACTGCCCGTCCTCCTGGCTGCGGTGAGCCCGCATCGCACGCTTCTGCACGGTCCGATCCACGTTGACGCAGATATCCGGACGGGCCGGGTTGTCATAGCCCAGCAGCCGGGCCGGCGCCGCCGGGAGAGTCCATGCCAGAACCGGGATCCCCAGAATCCGGCCCGCGTATGCGGCCGCGTGCGCGGCCCATTCGTCGCCGGGGCAGTCCTCCGCGCCGATGGGATCGATGGTCAGCAGCAGATCCGCCCCGAACTCCGTGACCGCCCGGGTGACGCATTCGGCCAGGCGGCGCAACGGGATCTGGTCGAGCAGGCCGTCGGGGAAGTCGGCCATGACGACATGGCTCACGCCCAGGACGGATGCCGAGACCTGCGTCTCGCACGGCCGCACCGAGGCCAGCCGCTCGGTCGTGGAATTGTACGGCGAGGCCTCACCACGGGTGAGGATCAGCACGCTGATCTGGGCACCGTCACGGAGAAAGCCCTCCAGGACGGCTCCGAGCGTGGCGGCCTCCTCACCGGGATGGGCGACGACGGCCAGAACGTGCCGCGCCTTGGGCAGCCTGTCGTCCATGGGTTCGATCGGGCCGGCCTGGGCCGGAAGAGTGATCGGCGTACCGATCGTCCGCGCGCTCATCGATCCTCTCCTGACTCGTTGTCGACACTTCGAGCATCGGCCAGAGGTCTCTCCTTTGAGCAGCGACAAAGGTCCCTCTCCTTGAGGACTTTCGCCGCATAAGGCGTCACATGAGTTGTGAGCGTTCTCACGCGCCACGCGATCGACCAGGGACCTTGGTCCCTAGCACCCGGTGCCACAGGGCATTAGCGTTCAAGGCATGATTCGCGTGTTCCTCGTAGACGACCATGAAGTAGTGCGCCGGGGCGTCGCCGCCCTGCTGTCATCCGAGGACGACATAGAGATCGTCGGTGAGGCGGGAACCGCGGAGTCGGCCATCGCCCGCATTCCGGCGCTCAGGCCGGACGTCGCGGTGCTGGACGTGCGCCTGCCCGACGGCAACGGGGTGGACGTCTGCCGGGAGGTCCGCTCCAAGATGCCGGAGCTGGCCTGCCTCATGCTGACCTCCTTCGCCGACGACGACGCCCTGTTCAACGCGGTGATGGCGGGCGCCTCCGGTTACGTCCTCAAGCAGATCCACGGTTCGGACCTGATCGGCGCCGTACGAACCGTGGCGGCCGGCCAGTCACTGCTGGACCCGCAGACCACCGCCTCCATGCTGACGCGCCTGCGTGAGCAGGCCACCAAGAAAGATCCGCTCGCCGCCCTGTCCGACCAGGAGCGCCACATCCTGGAGCTGATCGGCGAAGGCATGACCAACCGGCAGATCGGCGAGGAGCTCTACCTCGCCGAGAAGACCGTGAAGAACTACGTCTCGAACCTGCTGTCCAAGCTGAGCATGCAGCGCCGTACCCAGGCGGCGGCCCTGGCCGCGCGCTTGAAGGCCGATCGACCCGAATGAAGGGACCTTCGGCCCTTATCCCGGACATGAGGGGTCGGCGAGCCTTGGGGATATGAAAGTCGATTCAGCCGGGCTGCATGTGCTCTCCCGAGAGGAGTGCATCATTCTGCTGTCCTCGACACCGATCGGGCGGATCGTCTTCACCGACCGTGCTCTTCCCGCGGTGCAACCGGTCAACTTCTGCCTCGACGGCGAGAACATCATCATCCGCACCACCACGGGATCCAAACTCGCCGCGGCCACCCGGCACACCGTGGTGGCCTTCGAGGTCGACGACTTCGACGTGCAGGCGCGCACGGGCTGGTCGGTCACCGCGGTGGGACACGCGCGAGCCGTGGACGACTCGGCGGAGATCGCCCGGCTGTCGGCTCTGCCGCTGACGGCGTGGGCGCCCGGGGGCCGGGATCACTTCATCGTGATGCAGACCGAGCAGATCTCCGGCCGCCGTATCCAGCGCTAGTTCGCCTACCGAGGTCACCCCGGCGATGCCTCGCCGAGCGGGACGCTCCACGTCAACCGTGTGCCGTCCCCCGGGGACGACTCGATCTCGAAGGAACCGCCGAGTTGCAGAGCTCTCTCCTGGAGGTTGCGCAGCCCACTGCGCCTGCCGCCCTCGGACAGCCCGATCCCGTTGTCCCGCACGACGAGGGTGAACCGGTCGTTGTTCACCTCGGCCCGTACGTCGGCCTGGGAGGCCTTGGCGTGGCGCACGATGTTGGACAGCGCCTCCCGGAGAACGGCCAGCAGATGCTCGGCCACCTCGGGCGGCACCTTGCTGTCCAGCGGCCCCTCCAGGGTCAGGCCCGGCATGAAGCCCAGATGGCCGCGCGTGTCCTCCACCAGGGCCACGATCTGGGCGCGCAGGCCGGCATCGCCTTCCTGGCGGGAAGTCTGCAGGGCGAAGATGGTCGAACGGATCTGCCGGATGGTGCCGTCCAGCTCGTCGATCGCGTTCTGCAGGCGAGAGGAGGCCTCCGGCCGGTCGACGAGCCGTGCGGTGCTCATCAGCGTCATGGCGACGGCGAACAGCCGCTGGATGACCACGTCGTGCAGGTCCTTGGCGATCCGGTCGCGGTCCTCCAACAGCCCCAGCCGCTCGGCGTCCATCCTGCTCTCGGCCAGCTCCATGGCGATCGCCGCCTGCCCGGCGAAGGCGTGCAGGGTGCGCAGCTCCGCCTCGCTGAACGGGATGCGACCCGAGCGCTTGCCCAGTGACAGCACCCCGCGCACGGCTCCCGCCGCACCGATCGGCACCGCGGCCACGGGCCCCAGCGACGCGTACCCGGCGATCACAACCGGCACCTCGGCCTCGACCGCGTCGGTCACCATGAGCGGCTCGCCGCTGGTGAACGCCCGGCCCGCGAGACATTGCGCTACAGGAGTCTCCACGGGAGCCGCCCGGCCACCGGCCACCCCGTCGGCGATGATCACCTGGAGGACCCGCCTGGCCTCGTCGGGCAGCAGGACCGCCACGATGTCGGCGCCGGCCATCTGCCGCGCCCGCCGCGCTATCAGCGTGAGCACCTCCCGCGGATCGGCTCCCGACAGCAGGCTGGTGGTGACGTCCGAGGAGGCCTGCAGCCACACCTCGCGCCGCCGACTCTCCTCGTACAGCCGGGCGTTCTCGATCGCCACGCCGGCCGCGGTGGCCAGCGCCACCACGATCGCCTCGTCCTCGGCGTCGAACTCCCCTCCCCCGCGCTTCTCGGTGAGGTAGAGGTTGCCGAACACCTCGTCGCGCACCCGGACCGGCACCCCGAGGAACGACCCCATCGGCGGATGGCCGGGCGGGAAACCGTAGGATTCCGGGTGGTCGGAGATGTGCGCCAGCCGCAGCGGCCGCGGTTCCTTGATGAGCAGGCCCAGCAGGCCCAGCCCGTGGGGCCAGTGCGCGATCCGGGCGATCTCCTCCTCGCTCAACCCCACCGGGACGAACTGAACGAGTGTGTGCTCCTCGCCGATCACCCCCAGCGCGCCGTAGCTGGCGTCGACCAGGGTGGTGGCGGTCTCCACGATCCGGCGCAGCACGGTCTCCAGATCCAGGTCGCTGCCCACCGACACGACCGCCTCCAGCAGGGCGTGCACGCGGTCCCGGGTGGCCAGCACCGCCTCCAGCCGGACGTGCAGCTCCGACAACAGCTCATCCAGCCGCATGTGCGGTACCAACGCGCCAGGCTCGATCTCCCCCATGTAGGAAAGTCTCGCATCAAGGCATCCGAGCCCTCACTTCTCGTCCCGCCACCGGCGCGAGCCGCCCAGCCGGGTGCCCTCGGCCGTCAGAGATCTCAGCCGTCAGAGAGCTCGGCGGCCGGAGAACTCGGCAGTCAGAGATAGAGCGACGGGAGCACGGTCATGTCGTCGACCCCGAAGGTGAGGTCGTCCTTCACCTCCAGGACCCCGTCGACGCCGTGAACCGCCGCGACGGCCTGAACGATCTGCGAGCGCCTGGGGACCTGGCCCATCAGCGTGACGACGCCCGTCTCGACGCCGACGGTCAGTTTCGTGGAGTCGACGTGGAGCCGCTCCAAGGTCTCGGCGATCTCCCGGCGGATGTCCTCGGCCGGACGCCGGAAGATCTTGAGCAGGTCGCTCTGGTGGACGGTACCCGTGATCTTTCCGGTCACCGGGTCGACCACGGGCAGTTGCTTGATCCGGTTCCTGTGCATCAGCTGGGCCGCGTCCCGGACGGGCGTTTCCATCGTCACCGTGATGGCGGGGCTGCTCATGATCTCCCCGGCCGTGCCTCCCGTGGCCTTCCGGCGCTCCTCGCGCCGTCTGCGGCCCCCGAGGAAGCCGTCACCGTGCCCATGCGAGGCGGTCTCCTTCAGCAGCAGGTCGTCCTCCGAGACCACTCCCACCGGGCGCCTGTCACCGTCGATCACGGTCACCGCGCCCACCTGGAAACGCCGCATCACCTCGACAAGATCGGCGAACGTCACGTCGGGCCGAACCGCGATCGCCACCTGGTTCATGACCTCGTTCACCTTCATCCCCATGACGACCTCCTTCCTCTCACCTCTCATCTGCCCTCTCATCTGCTCCTCCGCGAGGATCCGTGAACGCCCTCATCTATGAGGATCTGTGAACGGGACCGGTCCGATCAGCGCCGAAGGTCCTCCGCGTGAGGGACTTCCGCCCCCATTCCGGCACGCACCCCGGCCGGGGAGGCCCGTTCCTCACCACCGGGAGGCGAAAGGGCCGGCCGGTCCCTCGCGGGTACGCACCGGAGTCCTCTTGACGACGGCCTGCCACAATCACACACGGTGGGGCCTGAGCGCCTCCCGCGAACGCGACACGGGGTAGAGAGGTGATCATGGCAAAGCCTCGGGTGGACCGTCTCCCCTGGCGCCTGCTGCCCGGGGCCGCCGTCCTGGCCCGTTACGAGCGCGGCTGGCTGCGTGGTGACCTGCTTGCCGGGGTCACCGTGTCGGCCTACCTGATACCCCAGGTCATGGCCTATGCCACCGTCGCGGGACTGCCACCGGTGACGGGGCTGTGGGCGATACTGGCGCCCCTGGCGCTCTACACGCTGCTCGGGTCCTCTCTGCACCTGTCGGTCGGCCCCGAGTCGACGACCGCGCTGATGACCGCCGTCGTCGTGGGGCCGCTCGCGGCCGGCGATCCGGCCCGATACGCGCGGCTGGCGGCCGCACTGGCGGTCATCGTCGGGCTGCTGTGCCTGGCCTGCTGGGCGATGAGACTCGGATTCGTCGCCGACCTGCTGTCCAAACCGATCCTGGTCGGCTACATGGCCGGGGTGGCCCTGATCATGATCGTGGGGCAGCTGGGCAAGCTCACCGGCGTGCCGATGAGCGGGGAGAGCTTCTTCCCGGAGCTGATCTCCTTCCTGAGCGCCCTGGACCACGTCCACGCCGGGACGCTGCTGCTCGCCGGTGTGATGCTCGTGTTCCTGTTCGTCATGCAACGGTTCCTTCCCAGGGTGCCCGCCCCGCTGCTGGCCGTACTGCTGGGAACCGCGGTCGTGGCGGCGTTCGGGCTTGAGCGGTATGGCATCCGGGTGGTGGGCGCGGTCCCCTCCGGGCTTCCCACGCCGTCGCTGCCGGACGCCGGTGACCTTCGCTCTCTCCTGCTGCCGGCCGTCGGCCTGCTGCTCGTGGGCTACACCGACAACATCCTCACCGCCCGCGCCTTCGCCGCCCGGCACGATTACGAGATCGACGCCAACCAGGAGCTGCTCGCCCTCGGCGCGGCCAACATCGGCACGGGCCTCACCCGGGGCTTCCCGGTCAGCAGCAGCGGCAGCCGCGCCGCGCTCGGCGACGCCGCCGGCAGCCACACCCAGCTGTACTCCCTCGTCGCGCTGGCGTCAGTGACCATGGTTCTGCTCTTCGTGGGACCGCTGCTGGCGCATTTTCCGGCCGCCGCCCTGGGCGCCATCGTGGTCTACGCCGCCATCCGGCTGATCGACGTCCCCGCGTTCCGCCGCCTCGCGGCGTTCAGGCGCAGCGAGTTCCTCCTCGCGCTCGGCGCGCTCGCCGGAGTGCTCGCCTTCGACATCCTGTACGGCGTGCTGGCCGCGGTCGCCCTGTCCGTCGCCGAGATGCTGGCCAGGGTGGCCAGGCCGCACGACGCGGTCCTGGGGCTGGTGCCCGGCCTGGCCGGAATGCACGACGTCGACGACTACCCTCAGGCCCATACGGTCCCGGGGCTGGTCGTCTACCGCTACGACTCGCCGCTGTTCTTCGCCAACGCCGAGAACTTCCGCCGCCGCGCCCTGGCCTCCGTCGACCAGAACCGCGACCAGGTGGCCTGGTTCGTCCTGAACACCGAGGCCAACGTCGAGGTCGACATCACCGCCCTGGAGGCGCTCGAAGCGCTGCGACGCGAGCTGGAACGCCGGGGCATCGTCTTCGCTCTCGCCCGGGTCAAACAGGACCTCATGGTTTTCCTGGACGCGTTCGGCCTGACCGCCTCTATCGGCGAGGAGCACATCTTCCCCACCCTTCCCACCGCCGTCGCCGCCTACGAGCAGTGGCGGCAGCAGCACCCCCCGCCTCCGGGGGCCGCACCGGCATGAGGCCGTGCCGAGGCCGGACGCGGGCCGGCCCGGCACCGGCTGCGTGATCACTTATCGCTTGGCGAAGCGCCCAACTGACCCGCTTGACCCGCTGGACTCACTTGGCCCGCCTGAGCTGTTTGATCTGTTTGATCCGGGCTCGTGCGAGGCGTGAGAAGGTTCCGCAGGCTCTCGGGCGTGGCGGGCTGCGGCAGAGCACCCGCCATCCGATCGAAGAAGCGCAACATCTCGACCGGGAACGGCATCACCAGAGTGGAGTTCCTTTCCGCCGCGACCTCCACGACGGTCTGCAGCAGGCGCAGCTGCATGGCACCCGGCGTGTCGTTCATGATGGCCGAGGCTTCGGCAAGCTTCCGGGCCGCCTGGAACTCGCCATCCGCTGTGATCACACGGGCGCGGCGCTCGCGCTCGGCCTCGGCCTGGCGTGACATCGAACGCTTCATGGTCTCGGGGAACTGCACGTCCTTGATCTCCACGCGATCGATGTGGATGCCCCACCCGAGGGCCGGACTGTCGATCATCAACTCCAGTCCCTCGTGAAGCCGCTCACGGTTGCAGAGCAGATCGTCCAGCTCGCTCTTCCCGATGATCGAGCGCAGTGACGTCTGAGCCACCTGGCCGACGGCGAACAGGTAGTCCTCCACCTCGATGGCCGCCCTCATGGGGTCCACGACGCGGAAGTAGACGACCGCGTCCACCTTGACCGAGACGTTGTCGCGGGTGATGCCCTCCTGAGCGGGAATCGGCATCGTGACGATCTGAATGTTGATCTTTCTCATCCGGTCGACGATCGGGATGAGGATCGCAAGCCCCGGCCTGCGCGGAAGGGTCTGCGCCCTGCCGAAACGGAAGACGATGCCGCGCTCGACCTGATTGACGACGCGGGCTCCGCCGAGCACGATCCAGGCGATGAGGATCCCGGCGATCCCGTACAGCCCGTAGAGGATGTTCATCAACATGTCCACTCCCTTCGGCGCCCCTGCGGCCGGATCCCAGCCGCGCACCCGTCCCGCCCTGGGGCGCCCCGCGAATGCCCACCGGCCGGCGAGCGTCAGTGGCCCGTGACGGGCCTCGTTCCCGTCGTCGCGACCGGCAGGTGCTCACGGATGAGCAGCCAGCTCGCCAACAAGATCCACAACCCTGCCAGGAGGCCGGGCACAGATCTCACCAGCGCGCCGTCGGGCGCCAGCGCGCCGCCCGTGCTTCCCACCGCGAAAGCGGCCAGCACCCTGATCACGGCGACGAGCGCGGCGAGCCAGGCCATCCACGCCGGGAACACACGCGTACGCATGATGACCACGGCCGCGGCCCCGAAGGGCACGGCGACGGCGATTCCCGCGATCGCGCCCATCACCGTCAAGGCCGTGTAGGGGCCGGCGGCGATCGCCAGAAGAGCCCTGTGCATGGTCATCGCATAGGTCATCCCGGCGAACACGGCTATGCCGACGAACCCGATGGCGGAGACGAGAATGTATCCCGCGAACACCAGCGCGGGCGCGACACCGGTGCTGTCCGCACGCCGGAAGACAGTGGCCAGCGTGACGCCGAACCACAGGAACAGCGCCACCGCGATGGCGTAGAGCAGGGAACCGGCCAGGACCTGGGTTCGATGCTGGGACAGATACGCCGCGATCGCCGCCGTGGATTGCGCGACCTTCGGCGCGTCTCCCATCACGAGCCGTCCGATGATCGCGAACACCAGCGCGCCGATGCCTGCCAGTCCACCCCATGGGATCTCATGATTTTCTTTCACTTCAATCCCCCCAATGTCGAGGCTTCGCCGGCCGCAACAGCACTTCTAGGGTCAAAAGTCCTGAATTTCACGGCCTTCGGGCACCATCGGTCACCCCGGCCACAGACCCGTCGCGGTTCCGTCCCCGGCCATGAAGGGATCCCCATGGTGCGCGAGTCGTGTGCGCCCGCGACGGCTCGTCCGGCCGGAAGCAGGGACGCGAACGATTCACCGGCTATGTGCCGCCCCAGGGATTCGAACCCTGACTGTCCGTGACCTGAACACGGCGCCTCCTGCCAAATTGGGCTAGGGCGGCTGGGCCGTACGGCGCGCGCGGCCGTACGGCGCAAAGCTGGCAACGAGACTCGGAAACCGCTCTTCGACCATGGCGGGGCCGTGTGCGGTCCTGTTCCCGGAACATGGCTCAGCCCGCGAGCCCCCGGCCCCGACCGGGCGCTCTTACGCTGAGCCGCGTTCCTTCTGGCGTCCGGCCCGGTTGGCGTGAGCCGTACCGGACGCGCGTGGGTCCGCTGACCTGGCGGGGGTCGCCACTCCCCTCGCCGAGTCCCGGTCCCATGGCCCTCTTCTCACAGGGCAGAGCCGCAGCGGGGACTCGAACCCCGTCCTGCTGGGTGGAAGCCAGCCGCCTTACCGGTTCGGCTTCTGCGGCGTGATTTTCTCCGGCTCAAACGATCCGAGCGGGAGATTCACATTTGATCGATCTGAAGAGCGTTTATTCTCCCACCGGCCCGTCATATGTGACCCGTTAAATTGAAGAAGCCGCCTGCGAGTGACTTCCCGGGGCGGCCTGGTGATATCCCTGACGGGGTTACCCATCTGCCTGCCCAGGGGTGAGGTCACCGCCGACCGGCGCGGATCGCCGGTGGCGCCGCCACCGCAGTGCCGTCATGGCCTCATGGTTCATGGAAATCCTTAGTCGACAGGTCGTTTCGGCGGCGGATCGCCGTTGTCGTTCCGCCCTGATCACCGTCTACGGTAGCCCCGGCCCCCATCGGACGCCACGCATTTAACCGGCCCGTCGGTCGGACGACACGTTTTACCGTTCCCGTCATTTCAAGAAGGCTTTTCCAACACGGCGGAGCCCTTCCACCCGTGCCGGTGGAAGGGCTCCGGCTCAGGGGTCAGCCCGGGGGGAAGTTGCCGTTCTTGGCGACCGGCAGGGCCAGCTGGCTGGCGCCGGTGAGGACGGCCTGCTCCACAGGAAGACCGGCGAGGACGGGGTTGATGTGCCGCAGGGTCAGCGAGACCGTGGGCAGGGCCGGGGTGACGAGGTCGAACTTCTCCAGGTCGATCCACCGGACGATGTTGAACACTGCGCTCGGGATGGTGTCGCCGGCCTTCTGCACCGGGACGCACAGCTGGCGGGCGTAGAGAACCTGCGCGCCGTGCGTGGGGATCATCGGGGTCAGGACGGGGTTGAGCTGGCGCAGAGACAGCTGCTGGTTCAGCGGGTTGTTGGGGGTGATGCCGTAGCACTTGAGGTCGACATGGCTGACGAGCGACAGCACCTCGGGGGGCGGGACCACGTTGTTCTTGATGACCGGCACGCACAGCTGCTGCGGGCTGTTCATGGAGATCTGCGTGCGCGGCAGGTTCTGGAACAGCGGGTTGAGGTGGCTGAGCACGAGGCCCGCGTTCACCGTGGCGCCGGAGATCCTGTAGCAGGACAGGTCGATGTACTTGATGAAGTCGAGCGCGGGCGACGGCGGCACCTGGGTGTTCTTGGCGACCGGGACGCACAGTTGCTCACGCTGGCCGAGGGTGACGGTCTCGATCGGCAGGGTGCTGAGCACGGGGTTGATGTGCCGCAGCGTGAGCGTGGTGGCCGGCGGCTGGTACGGGCTGGTCTTGAAGCATTCGAGGTCGAGGAAGGCGGTCAGATCCTTCGGTGTGGGCAGCGCGAGGGCGGCGGCGGGCGGCACGCAGAGGAATGCCACGGCGAGCACCCCGACGGCGGCGGCCGCGAGGCGCCTGAGCATCGATTTTCTACGCCCGTGAATTCCGGTTACGGCTGGTTCCATTGTGGCTCCAAAATCTGGGGCAGGCCTCCTTTGCCACCGAGTGTGTGCCGCCATGGCCGGACTTACAATATCGCCGGCCACTTTTTGTCTCGCTCGAAATTCGGACCTGCGGGCCGGGGAGTTATTAACGGCATGAAAGCATTGCCGGTTCGCCGAAAATCGATGCACGGCGGCTTTTTTGAGGATTTATCAACCTGCTGACGCAGGTCATCAGAGGTGCGCACCGGGGCGGGCCGGAAAAGGGCTCAAGAAACAAAGAAACAGCAGAGGTCCACAACCCGGAGCCGAAGAGTGTGTCTTGTGAACATGTCAGGCGCGTTACGCCGGTCCTAACGTGCGCTGGCAAGGGCAAGTGATCCAGGTCACAGAGGAGCACACCATGGCCGTATCCCCTCCAGCGCGGCTGTCACGAACCGTCCAGGCCCTCCTGCTCGCGATGATCGGGCTGCTCGGCGCGACCACGCTGACAGCTCCCGCGCGGGCGGCGTCCCTGATCCCGGTCGACTCGTTCGGCAGCAATCCCGGCGACCTCTTCATGTACAGCTACCGGCCCGACGGGCTGGCCGGTGGCCGCCCGCTCGTGGTGCTGCTGCACGGCTGCACACAGAACGCCGGCGCCTACTTCGCCGATTCGGGATGGCGCAAGTATGCCGACCAGTGGGGCTTCACCCTTGTCGTGGCGCAGACCAGCGGCGCCAACAACGCCGCAAGCTGCTTCAACTGGTTCGAGACCGGCGACACCACTCGTGGCCAGGGCGAGGCGGCCTCGATCCGCTCCATGGTCGGCTACGCGATCGCCACCTATGGGGCCGACCCCGCGCGCGTCTACGTCAGCGGGCTGTCGGCGGGTGGCGCCATGTCCGCGGTCATGCTCGCCGCCTATCCGGACGTCTTCGCCGCCGGCTCGGTCGCGGCCGGGCTGGCATACCGCTGCGCCGGCAACCGGACCCAGGCGTCCGTCTGCCAGTACAACGCCGTCGGCAAAACCCCGCAGCAGTGGGGTGACCTGGTGCGCGACGCCCACCCCGGATACTCGGGACCGTACCCGCGTGTCGCCATCTGGCAGGGCCTGTCCGACGGCACGGTCATCCCGCCCAACGCCGGGCAGTTGCGGGACCAGTGGACGAACGTGCGGGGAGTCCCGCAGACTCCCACCTCCACGCGGACTCTCCCCGGCGGCACCTCGCTGAAGGTGTACGGCGACGACGACGTGCGCCTGTACGAGATCACCGGAATGGGACACGGCCTGCCGGTCGACCCGGGCAGCGCCTCCGACCAGTGCGGCACCACGGCGCCGTATTTCCTGGACACCATCTGCTCGGCCTACTACGACGCCCGGTTCTTCGGCCTGAACGACGAAGTCCAGCCGACTCCGAGCCCCACACCGACCCCGACCTCACCCCAGACCTGCGTGTCGGCGAGCAACTACGCGCACACCACCGCGGGACGGGCCCATCAGTCCGGCGGCTACGCCTACGCCAACGGATCCGGCGACGCCCTGGGTCTGTGGACCACCTTCATCACCCACACGCTCAAGCAGACCGGCTCGAACCACTGGGTCCTGGCCGACGGCCAATGTTAGAAGCCTCGCGGGGCGAAGACCCGCGCCAGGCGCGGGACGGCCTTCGCCGCGACTCCGATCAGCGGCTCGGCCGCATGAAAAATATTCGAATTACGACAAAGTGGAATTTATACGGAGCATGTCGTCATCGCGGAGGTCTCCCTCAAGTCACAACATGAGCCGCGAAAGGTCGGGACAACTTCGAGATTTGTCCGATACGCTACCCGGCATCCAGGTAGCGCATTGATCCAGGCACCTGTCGCGACAAGTCCGCCCTGACTCAGAGGACCGACGATGACCGATGGCGAGAACGGGACCTCCTCGCCACAACAAGGATCTTCGCCACCCGAAAGCCGCAATACAATAAAAAGAGGCATATTTGCACCAGTTGGGGCAGTTATTGTAGGTGTCGCAACGGTTTACGCCGCCTACGTAGCACACCTTGATCGCTACGACCCGCTGGACAGGCCCGGCAAACCCGAGGCTTCGAAGGCGGCCCTTCCCCTGCAGGTCATAGCCAACGCCTGCGTGGACGGCGACCTCAGCCTGTCGTGCCACGACAAGGCGACCGCAACGGATCTGGCCCGTATCGCAACCCAGATCCAATCGTTCCCTCAGGTTTCCCGGGTGTGGGTCACCAGCCCGGAGGAGAGTTTGAACAATTTTCGCGCGACCATCGCCCCGACCTATCCGATGCCGAAGTTGTCACGTGACGACTTTCCCACCGTCTTCACCATCGAGACCACGGACCCGGAAGGGTGCGAGGCCGTTGCCGAGGAGATCAAGAAGATTCCGGGGATAGCCTTCGCGAACAAGAACTGCGCATCCCCGAAATAGACCTTCACGTTTCCCGCCCTCCTGCGCAGGACGACGGTCCCCGGCCGGGCGAGAACGCCCGGCCGTGAGTCCTGCCGGCTCCCCTGACGGTTCCGGCCGGTGTGGTGCCCGCGGCGCTGGGCAGGTCTGCTCGTGCGGAGCCGAAACCCGGCGAAACCAAACCGGCGAAACCGAACCGACGGGACTGAATCGTCATGATGCTGGTGGGAACATCCGGCTGGCAGTACGCCGACTGGCGCGGGGTGCTGTATCCACCCGGCCTGCCGCAGCGACTGTGGCTGGAGCAGTACGGCGAGCAGTTCGAGACGGTCGAGAACAACAACACCTTCTACCGGTTGCCGGCGCGCGAGACGTTCGAAAACTGGAAGGTCCGCACACCGAGCACGTTCACCATGGCGATCAAGGCGAGCCGTTTTCTCACCCACGTCAAACGGCTGAGGGATCCGGAGGAGCCCGTCGAGCGCCTGCTGGCGGCGGCCGGCGGCCTGGGCGCCAAGCTCGGGCCGGTCCTCCTGCAGCTTCCACCGACGCTGAAGGCTGATCCTGAGCTGCTCGCCAGATGCCTGCGCCGCTTCCCCGCCCGCGTGCGCGTCGCCGTCGAGCCGCGGCACGCGTCCTGGTGGAGCGACCCTGTCCGCGAGGTGCTGTCGGAGTACGGCGCGGCCCTGTGCTGGGCCGATCGGCTCGGCCGCCCGCAGACGCCCCTGTGGCGGACCGCCGGATGGGGTTACCTGCGCTTCCACGAGGGCCTCGCCGATCCCCGGCCCTCGTATGGCGACGACGCGCTTCGTTCCTGGTTGCGCCGCCTGGGCGAGGCGTGGGACGACCGCTGTGACGTCCATGTGTACTTCAACAACGATCACGGGGGCGCCGCGGTGCGGAACGCCACCCGGTACGCGGAACTCGCACATGCCGAGGGGTGGCCCGTGAGCCGTACGCCCGCCGGGATCCCGGCGCGTCCAGGGGCGGCGGGCACTCGGCGGTAGTCGCCCGATCCCGTGCCCGGCCGCGAAATCGCGATCGCGGCCGGCGACGACGCTGAGACCCGGCGGCCGCGACGGGCGCGGCCCCGGGCCAGCCGTCACCGGGCGGGTGAGCCGATCCGCCTCCACCGGTACGTCATCACGTGACCCCAAGTCCTGCGATCTCAGGTGATGTGATCGCCATGCCAGGACGCCCGGACCAGCGCCCGCTCGGTGGCCCGGAGGTGGACGGCGGCGGCGAGCCACACCCAGGCGTACCGGTCACCGTCGGAGTCCGCCAGACGCCCGAACACGTCACGGGCACGGCGGTCGGCCTCCGCGGTGAGCGCGGCGACCAGCTCGGCGGCCGTCTCGAACCCGGCACGGCGAAGCGGAGCCCGCTGGGCCTGGCAGTCGCCGCTACGCGCGGACTCGGCGACCGCCCGCCGTCCGCCGGACACGGCCAGCTCGACCAAGCGTCGCACCCGCCAGAGGGGCGAGCCCGCCAGGGGGTCCGCGTCGGCCCTTTCCTCCCACGGCGAGCACGCCTCGCGCGGCGGGAGGTGGGAACCCTGCAGGCGGTCATAGCCGAGGTCGGCACGATCCAGCCACTCGGGCGGCAGGCGAAGCGTGAGCTCGGCGCCTGGGACCGGCCCGACCGCGAGCGGGCGCAGGGTGGCCGCCCGGTCGGGATCCAACCGGCCGATCACCCGCACCCGCAGGCCGGGGCGGGACGCGAGCTGCCGCAGGTTGGCGACATGGGCCAGATCGGGGTGGGAGTTGGCCGGTGCGAGCCGGATCAGCGGCCCCTGTGGCCCCACCATCGCCGCCTCAGCCGGAACTTCGGCTTCCCCGGAACCGCCTGCTTCCCCGGAACCATCGTCTCTCCCGGAACCACCGGAACCGCCAGCCTCCCCGGAACCATCGACGCTCCCGGAGCCATCGCCTCTCCCGGAATCGCCGGAACCCCGCAGTTCCCGGGCGAGCACCCGGTCTCCTTCGGCACCGACGATCACCAGGTCACATCCGACCGGCTCTCCCACCGCCTCCACGGCCTGCGAATCGCTCCAGGCGTTTCCCGAGAACCTCTCGTCGGCCACCTCGGCGAGCGGCCGGGCGAACAGGGCGGCCAGCGGCCCCTCCGACCAGGGCAGGCCGGCGACGGGGTTGGCTCGCACGCCCTTGCCGCTCCCCAGACGTCCGTCGGGTGAGATCGTCGTACCGGAGATCAACAATCCCCGGCGAGCCAGCTGGGCATGGCTCAGGGCCGCCGCGCCGAGCGTGACCGTGGCGGTGCCTGCGCCGCGGGCACGGGCCGGTCCCCCGGGTTTGACGTCGGCGACGGAGAACCAGCGGCCGTCGTCCGTGATGAGGTGGGTGACCACCCCGCCGTAGCCGGTGGCGCTGATCACCGGCTCCCGGCAGACCCCGTACACCCGCAATCCTTCGCCCGGCCGGTAGGTGCGGCGGGTCGTGCCGACCAGGGCCGGATCGGGGTCGCCCTCCGTGAGCCTGCCCGAGATCAGCAGGAGCTCGCACAGCGCGGAGACCAGATCGGCGAGGCGGTGGCTGTCATGACGCGCGCGGGCGGCCCGCAGTCCCCGGACGACACGCAGGGCTGCGGCCTCGGCTTTGGGCAGACCTGCCAGCCTGGCGGTATGAGCCGCGCGGAGCAGCTCCGCCTGCGGCACCGCTCCGGCACCGGGCACTCCGCCCGCGAGCACGGCCGCCGCGGCACCCCACAGCTCGGCCGCGGCGGCCACCTGACCGGATGTGGGACCAGGACTCGCCGCGGGGGTCGCGTCGGCGGGCTCGGCCTGAACGACGGGCCCGGCCGCGGCCACCTGACCGGACGTGGGACCCGCATCCGTCGCTGGGGTCGCCGCGGCGGGCTCGGCCGCGGCGACGGTGCCCGCTTCCGGGACCGTGTCGGTATCGGTGCCGGTGCCCGCGTCCGTGTCCGCGACCGGGCAGGCGCTGAGAACGGCCGCGCGGTGCAGGCAGCGTGGTGCCAGCAGGCAGCTGCACCGTGCCGCGCCGGGGTCGGCGACCGCGCCCGACGGTCCCGGCGTGAGGGTGACCGCCGCGTCCTCGCCCCAGCTGACGGAGACCGTCTGCCCTTCGACGGTGACGGGTAACCCGGCGCAGCGCTCGACGGCCGCGTCCAGCTTCTTGCGCAGCCGGGGTGTGAGGTCCTCCACGGCCGCGGCGGCCACGTGCGGCTCCACCGGCGGTAACTGCACGGCGGGGGAAACGGCGGAGGCGGGGAGATTCAACGGGCTTCTCCTCGGAGGCGGTCGCCCACCCAGCGGGCGAGGGCGAGCGGGCTGAGTGCGGCGACGGGCATGCCGGCCGCGACGAGTTGCTCGGCGACGGGCACCGAGTAGCGGGGGGCTCCGGTGTCGTCGAGGGCGGCACAGCCCAGCAGGTGTACGCCGGAGGAGACCAGTGAGCGGACCTCTCCGAGCAGTCCTCCGAGCGGGTAGCCCTCCTCGAAGTCGCTGACCACCACGACGAGCGTGCGGCTCGGCACGGTGACCAGAGAGCGCGCGTGGGCGAGTCCCGCGGCGATGTGGGTACCGCCGCCGACCTGCACGTCGAGCAGCAGGGACAACGGGTCGGCGACCTGGTCCGTCAGGTCGATCACACGGGTGGAGAAGGCGAGGAAGTGAGTGGAGAGCGTGGGCACGCCTCCCAGGACCGCCGCGGTCAACGCGGACCAGATCACCGAGGCCTCCATCGAGCCGGACACGTCGACCACGAAGATCAGTCGCCAGTCGGCCTCATTGCGGACCCGCGTGTTGAAGATCGGCCGCTCCGGGACGACGAGGATCCTGCCGTCATCGGTCCGGCGCGTGTGCGCCAGATTGGCCCGAAGGGTGGCGGGCAGGTTGAGCCGGCCGCCGGGGCGGCGGGTCGGGCGCGGCGTCGCCAGTCCGGTCAGTGCGGGACGCAGCCGGGTGGCGAGCTCGCGGGCGAGCTCGTCGACCAGGCGGCGGACCAGCGGCCGCAGCCGGGAGAGCTGCTGCTCCGGTAGCCCTCCCGCCAGGGAGAGAACCGAGGTCAGCAGCTCGACCGATGGGCGCACCGCATCCGGGTCGATCACGGTGAGCACGTCGGTCCGCCCGGCGTCGGCCGCCCGGGCCAGTACCTCCTCGCACACCTCGGCTCCGAACAGGGCGTCGAGCTCCTGCGACCACTCGCGGGCGGTGGGGAAGGAGGGTCCCTGACCACCGCGGTCGCACGGCGCCTGCCCGAAGTCGGTGGCCCCCTCTCCCCGTCCCGCCCCGTAGAGTTCGTCCAGGGCGTGCGCGTAGCGCCGGGCACCGGAGGGAAGCCGTTCGGTCTCCCTGCCGAGCAGCAGGCGCCACCGGTCCGCCGGAGAGAGCCGACGGGGAGCGGCCCGCTCCCCCGCCTGCTCCCCTTCCTTCTCCGTTTGCTCCCCTTCCTTCTCCTCCCGCGAGGTCTGGAGATCCGGCCCTGACATCTGGGGCGGTTCGGATGACACGGGTTCGGACGACACGGGGAGAAGCTCGGGCACGGGAAGCCGCAGGGCGTTCAGGGCGGCCAGACCGGCGACGTCCGCGGCGGTCCAGAGTGCCAGGAGCCCGGGCGGGGCGCTCAGCGCCAGGTCGAGCCGGTCTCCGAGGCGATCGGTCACGGCCCGCAGCAGCCGGTCGCGTCCCGCCGGGGCGAGCGTGTCGAAACCACCGCGCAGCGCCGGAAGCCGCTCCAGGAAGCCCTGGTCGGTGAGGCCGTCGATGCGGTCCAGCAGCGGGTCGAGAGCCGCCGTGGCCGACTGCAGAAGCGGGCCCGCGGCGGCGAGCAGGCCGGTGAGGAGGCGGGAGAGACGGTGACGCCCGTCCGGGCCGACGGCGGTGTCGACCCATCCGGCGGCACGGGCACCGAGGGTGTGGGGCGTGTCCAGGTCGAGCAGGACCCGGGCCGCCAGCGCGGCTCCCTGCATGAGCGGAGAGCCGGTGTGCGCGAGAGTGCCCAGCGCGTCGTCCATGCGCAGGCCCAGCCGGTGTTCACTCGCCCGGGTGACGAGCGCGATCAGGGCGGCGGCGTCCTCCGGCCGGTCGCTGCCGGTCAGGCCGGGCAACCCGCGGACGGCCGCCTCCAGCAGGGTGCCGGCCAACTCTGCGGCCTGTTCCCGGCTTTCGCCCGTGGTGCCGGGAAGGTGCTCCCGGCGCAGCGCCTCCAGCAGGTCGAGAGCCTGGAGGAGGTCGGAGAGCCCCGCGGTGGCGGGGAGTACGGCGGTGGCGTCCGCGAGGCGGTCGGCGACCAGGTCGGGAAGGTCGCAGACGGCCGCGGCGCGCAGGCTCGCGAGGATCAGCTCGCAGGTGGGACCGCCTTCTGCGGACTCGCGGCGGAAGGTCTCGCGCAGCGTCCCGGCGGCGGCCAGAGCCGCGGTGACACCGCGGGTTCCCGCCAGGTCGAGCAGGGCGGGGACGGAAGGGGTCCACGACAGCTGCCACCGGGTGGTGAGCGCGGTCGCGTCGCCCGTTCCGGTCACCTCGATCCGCTGGCCGTACCCGACACCGCACACCAGCAGGCGTTGCAGCAGGATCTCGCGCTTGCGGTCCAGGTCGGAGCGGAGCGGGTCGAGCCGCACCTCACGGGGGTCGGGACTCTCCGGGCAGGGCAGCCGCAACTCCGCGAGTTCGGCCTCGACCGCGGGGCCGAGCCCGGAACGGGGAGTCCCGGGCACCGTCCTGCCGCGATCGGCGCCGACGAGAACCGTCTCCAGGGCTCGGGCGAGTGCCCGGCCTCGCCCCAGCGGCTCGCCCTGGCCGAGCACGGTCGTCACCGCTTCCAGCAGCTCGCCGCGTCCCGGCGCGGGCAGCCCCCGCAATCGGGCCAGATCGCAGGCGAGCCGCAGCGTCTCCGCCGCCTCCCCTGTGCCGGCGGTGTGCCCGGCGCCACGCAGCTCCCGGCACAGGTCGGTGATCGCCCGGGCGGCGGCGTCCCTGATCTTCCCGGGGTCGCCACCGGCCGTGAAGACCGCTTGCTGCCAGCGCGGATCGCGGATGCCCGACGGATATCCGGACCGGGAGTCGAGCAGGTCGAAGGCGTAGGGAACAAGCGAAGTGGCGGACGGAGGGGCGCCTTCGCCGGACGGGACGGAAGCGCCGTTGCCGCATGCCGGTGGATCGACCAGCGCGGGAGCGTGGAAGGCGCCGACCACCGCGGCCGTCCTCCGGCCACCGGCGGCGGCTCCGGCCAGCACCTCGCGCATGTGCGCCTCGCGGGCCAGGTCCCTGGGCGGCACGCCGCCAGAGGCTTCCGCGTCCCGGCGCAGCGCCCAGCCCACGCCCAGTGCCGCACGCCGTACCGCCTCGGGCGAGCACCCTGGAGCGAGTACTTCGACGGCACGATCCCACATGTCGTCCCCGTCCCGGCCCGTGCAGGAAGCGGCGAGTGCGTCGGCGAAGGCGTTCCCTCTGGTGGGGATCGCCGCGCCGACCGGAGACGGAGACGACTCCGCTGGGGACTGGTGGGGGCGCGCCAGGCCGTTCTCCGACCAGGCCGGGGCGGACAGGGGAAGGTCGCAGCAGAGCACCTCGACCCCGCGTTCCCGCGCCCAGCGGATGGCGGCCAGCTCGGGTGAGAAGTCCGCGAAGGGATAGAACCCGAGCCTGCCGTCCTCACCCGTCCCGGCGAGGGCGACCGGCGCGAGGGTGGCCGGATCAGCCAGGTGGGCCAGCCACGGCTGGAAGTCGGCGGGCAGCTCGACGCAGACGACCTCCGCTCCGGCCTCGTCCAGCAGAGCCGGGACGACCGCCGCCAGCGCGGGGCTGTGGTGACGCACGCCGAGCAGGTACGGCTGCGCGGAGCCGGCGAGGGCGTTCACCGCCTCCCGAGGATCACCGAGAGCGGCACTCGCATCCTGGGCGTGCGCGTTCTGGGTGGCCACGAGCGGAACGCCTGTTTCCCGATCGTTCGTCAACGCAGGTTCTCCCGCAGGTCCCAGAGCCGGCGCCACATCGCGGAGCCGTCCTCGGCGCGGCGTCGCACCGGTCCGTCCCAGTAGCCGAGGAGCCGCGCGTGGTCGGCCGGGTCGTCCTTGCGGACCACGCCGAGCAGGTGCCCGGGCATCAGGTCGAGGACGTCCCCGCCGGGCAGGTAGGCCGCCGCCACCCCGAGAGAGGCGGCGACCTGCACCGCTTCGGCGGTGGACATCACCGTTCCCGGCCGCTCCACGTCCCAGCCCTCGGCCGAGCGGCCGGAGCGCAGGTCGCGGAAGACGGTGACCAGCGCGTCCAGCACGGCGTCGTCCACGCCGAAGGCGGCACCGGCCCGCTGCACCACGGCGGTGGCCTGGTTGCGTACCAGGGTGGTCTCGGCGTCGGGGTCGGCGATGGGGTGGACGGTTTCGAAGTTGAACCGGCGTTTGAGCGCCGCCGACATCTCCGAGACTCCCCGGTCACGCAGGTTGGCCGTGGCGATCACGGTGAAGCCGGGAGCGGCCGCCACCAGGGCGTCGGCGGTGCCGGCGAGTTCGGGAACGCTGACACGCCGATCGGACAGGATCGACACCAGGGCGTCCTGCACCTCGGGCAGGCAGCGGGTGATCTCCTCGACCCGGGCGACACGCCCGGCGCGCATGGCGGTCAGCACCGGGGAATCGACCAGCGCTTGGCGGCTCGGTCCCTGAGCGAGCAGCAGAGCGTAGTTCCAGCCGTAGCGGAAGGCGTCCTCGGTGGTGCCGGCGGTGCCCTGCACGGTGAGCGCGCTCGTGCCGCAGACGGCGGCGGCGAGCAGTTCGGAGAGCATCGACTTGGCGGTGCCGGGCTCGCCGACCAGCAGCAGGCCGCGTTCACCTGCGAGGGTGACCACACAGCGTTCCACCAGGGCGCGCTCCCCGACGAACTTGGGGGCCACCACGAGGCGGGCGGGCAGTTCGGGGCCGTCGCCGGTCGTCGCCCGCCGGGTCTTGGGCAGTTCCAGGGTCTCGCCACCGCTGCCGCAGACGAACGTGACCACCGCCCGGGGAGTCAGGGCCCAGCCGGGCGGGCGAGGGCCGTCGTCGTGGGCGGCGAGAAAGGCGAGCTCGGTGGCATACCGTTCCTCGGCCGGCAGCGCCTGCCGGTTCGCGGGAGCCGGAGGAGCGGGGATGGCCGCCGCCTGTTCTGTCATGGTCATGGAAAAGTCCTCTGATCTGTCGGGCCCGCACCAGGGCCCGTCCGAGACGGACCCGGGCATGCGAACCGGGGTCGTATCTGCTGTCCTGCCGGACCGCGCCCGGTCCCGTCCGAGACGAGCCTGGACATGCGAACCGGAGGCGTGCCTACCGCCTGCCGGACCGTTTCAGGCCTCGAGGCGGCGCTGAAGCCGGTGGACACCCTCGGAAAGGGATCGGCGGGAAGCCTGCGGGAGGTGAGCAGGCGCGGCGGGCGGCCGGGCCGGCGCCGCACCTGCTTTTCGAAGAGTCCGTGTCAGGGTGTGTTCCGGGGACCTTCCCGCCCGCCGCCGTCGCCCGGACGGCGCCCGCGGCGGGGGTGAAGATCCACCGGACGTCCTCTAGCGGCGCTTGCCGCGCCGTACCCGGAGTTCCTCGAAGCGGGGGGTGTCACCGTCGCGGACCCGCTGCCACGCCTTGGTGTAGAGATCGGCGACGGGTTCGACGGGGGCGACCACCCCCAGCTGCGCGCTCTGGCCGTCGACCAGGTCGAACAGGGGGATCTTCCACTGTTCGACCGGGACGTGCGGGGCTCCGAGGTCCACCCAGGCGCACGGCAGGAAGAGCGAGCGGCCGGCCCGGGTGCGGGTGGCCTCGACCACCAGGTCGGTGGCGGCCAGCTCGGCGCGGGCCGCCTTGAGCCGGGCGGGTTTCCAGCCGGTCCACCGGGCGACGTTCTTGTCGGTGGGATCCGGCATCGCGAGCAGGGTCAGGTAGAGCGTGGCGGCGTCCTGGCCGAGGCCGTACTCCCGCGCCGCCTGGGAGACCAGTTCCGGCACGGAGCGACCGGGGTCCTGCGGCCACCAGGTGCCGTCGGGCGCGCGCTCCCCCGCCGCGGGGTCGCCGGGGCCGGTGAGGAGCGCCTCGAATCGCGGGTCACGGGCCGTGCGCAACGCCAGTTCTCCCGGGAACATCCCTCCGGAGTCGTCGGCCAGCGCCCGCAGGGCGGGAAGGTAGGGGTCGTTCCCCGCGGCGTCCAGCAGGGCCGTGCGGATGCCCGGCGCCGGCTGGTTGTCGTGAGTGGCCATGATCACGGCGCCGTAGCGTTCCCAGCCCTCGCCTGTCTCAGTGGGGGCTCCGGCGACCTTGCGGAAGTCAGGCAGGCTGACGTAGCGGCCCAGGTCGAGCATGAGGTCGGGGTTCTCCAGCCGGGCTCGGACCGCGGCCAGCACCGCGGGCAGGGCGGCCCGCATGGAGTCACCGGCGGGCAGCCGGTGGGCGAGCCAGGCGGTCAGGGCGACGACGCTGGTCAGCGTGGACCCCGTGAACCCGGTGGCACTCTCCTCTTCGGGGGAGACGCGGTCGCGATGCACCCTCCAGCGCAGATCCGTGCTCAGCTCCGGCGCCGCGGCCGGGTCGAGCAGGGCGGGCAGCGCCCGGCTCGGCTCCCAGTCCGTCCGCACCGCACGGGTCGCCTCCGCCACCATCCACTCGGGGACGGCGGCTCGCCGGCCCACCCTGGCGTTCCATACCCGCGCGGCGGCGGCGACGTCCGGGCCGTCCGTCCACAGCGCGGCGGGCCGGGCGGGCAGCAGCGCGGCGACGACCTCCCGCCGGACGTCGGCGTCCAGCTCGCGCAGCTCGGCCTTGGCGACGGCGGCGTCGGGCGCCTTCAGGCCGAGCAGGGTCCGCGCGTCACGCGGCAGGAAGGTGCGCTCGTAGGTGTCCACGTACGGCAGGCCAGCGACGACCAGCCGGGCCATCGTCTCGGTCACCCCGGTGAGCCGCGCGAACTCCTCGGCCGCCTCGGGCCGCCAGGGCGCCGGACCGCGTTCGGCGTGCTCCGCGAGGAACTCCCCGAGCCAGCCCTCCTCCCGGGCCTCGCCCACCGGCTCCGAGGAGTGCGTGGAGTAGGGATGGGGGACCTCGAACCGGCCCGCCGGGTCGTGGAAGAGCGCCGTGAAGCCCTGGCCGCTCGTCCACGGGGCGGTGTTGTGGCAGGCGATGAACGCTCCTCCGGCCAGCGGGAGCACGCCGAGCAGTGCGCCGCTCCGTCTCTCTCCCGCGGCGTCGTTGAGCCAGGTGTCGTCGAGGTGCAGCGTGAAGCGGCGCCACCGGACAGGTTCCGCCGCCGAGGCGAGGCCGAGCGCGTCGATCTCGGAGAGCAGCTCGTGCAGTGCGTTCGCGTGTTTCGGATCACAGACCGCCGACGCCACCCGGTAGGCGACGGCCGCGGACCGGTCGAGCAGCGGCTGCCACGTCAGCGAGGTGTAGGGAAGCTGCGGCCCGTCGAGGTGAAGGCGGATCGCCCGACCGGCGGCGGGTTCTGCGGCATCGGATTCGGCGACATCGGATTCGGCGGCGGCCCGCAGCGTCTGGCCGATCAGCTTCATCTGCCCGAACGCCGCGGGCGCCTTGTCGTACCACCCGTAGGTGGGGACGCCGAGGCCGTTGAGCGCCTGGAAGAGCAGCGTGTCGGAAGGCCCGGCCGGCTCCTGCTCCTCCTTGCCGCCGGCGAGGGCGTCGGCGAGCCGGGCCGCCACGGCGTCCAGGGTGGCCTGCTGGGCTGCGGCGAACCGCGCCACCCCGGCGATTCCGGCGATCAGCGCGTCATGTGTGACCTGCGGCAGCAGCGCGCGGATCAGCGCGTGCAGCTCGTCCTGCCTCTCCTGAGCGGTCTTCGGCGGCTGCTGCCCGGACCGCGTCGGCTCCGCCGGGGCCGCCGCCTTCAGCAGGGCGGACGCCGTCTCCCGGTCGATCCGGCGCAGGGCCAGGGAGCCCTCCGGGTCACGGGGCCGCATGCACCTCCAGTAACGCAACGGCGGCAGCATCGCGGTGCCCGCGGCGAACATCCCGGGTGCCCTCTCCAGGGCGGCCGTCGCGATGACGACCCCCTCCGGGTCGACCAGCTTGACCTCGCGCCAGTCCTTGGTGAGGGCGCGCGGCCGGTCGTCCCCGGGGAACGTCACGGCGCGCGCCGGCGCGCCGAGGCCGTGCAGGGTGACCGTGCGCCCGGCGAGGTCCTCACCGCGCAGCGATCCGTCGGGCAGCTCGACCACCCGCCAGCCGATCAGGCCTCCCACCGGGACGCCGGCCGGGGTGATCTCGTCCGAGGGGACGGGCAGCAGCCAGCCGCTGCGGTAGGTGCTGCCCGCCGGGGCCGAACGCAGCGCGTCGGCGAGGAAGCCGGGCATGCTCGGCCTGCCGTACGCCATGCCGATCGGGTCGTACTCGCGCCAGCCCTGGTCGTCCCCGTCCCTGACCCACGTCCAGAACGAGGTCCCGTCGCTGATCACCTGAGCCCTGCCGGGCACGGTCGTGTCTCCCGGGTGCAGCACGCCACGGCCCGTGGTCCGCCCGCCGCCGGGCAGCGGCAGGGTGATCGTGTCGGCGCCCAGCGCCCACCTGTTGTCCTGCCCCTCCAGCGGCCCGGCCGCCCCGGCGGAGGAGTGCCAGTAGCCGTGCAGCCGGTCGCCGTAGGTGTCCCAGTAGACGAGCAGCTCGCCGTCGACGTAGTGGAAGTCGGGGTCGCCGTAGACGAGGTCATTCGGCGGTTTACGCAGGTCGTGGGTGAGCACGGTGCCTTCGAGGCCGATGACCCTGGCCTGGGACGGGCCCGAGACGATCAGGTGGGGCCACGCGTCGGAGACTTCGATGTTGTGGAGGTTCTCCAGCCGGACGAGGGCGGCGACGGCCTCCTCCCAGGCCGGCCAGCCCAGCTCGTCGATGAGCCCGCCGCGCAGCGTCCGGGCCAGCTCGGCGGCGAGGTCGGCCCGCGCGGCCTCGGCGACCTCCTCCTCGGCGAGGACCAGCCCCTCGCCGGGCAGCCAGGTCAGCCGCCTGAGGGCGTCGGGCAGCTGCGGCAGGCCGGCGGCGAACGAGCGCCGCGCGACCGTCTTCATCCACTCGGCCAGCATCGGCCGGCCGCCGGGGGAGGCCGCCAGGCGGCGTACGGCCAGCCTGCCGTCATCGTCGTTGCTGAACCTGTCGGCGGCCTCGTGGAACGCGGGCCGGAAGCGGGTGTCGGCGGCCAGGGCGAGAAGGTCGCGCTGGCCCTCCCCCCGCGCCCACGGCTCCAGCCGCAGCGACATGTTCTCGCCGGGATCGGCGACCGGAATGTCCAGGGACAGCAGCAGGTCGAGCAGGTCGGCGTCCGAGTTGGCCGCCACGGCCCCGCCCGCCGCGGCGAGTTCGGCGCGCAGCCGCCCGGCCACGCGCTCCACCAGCGCGTACAGGCCTGGAAGCCGCGGCTCTCCCCTCCAGCCGGGAGACCAGATCTTCAGGAAGCGCTCAAGCCAGCCGGCCGTGCCGTCGGCGGGGCGTTCGTGCTCGGAGACCTCACCGTCGCCCAGGCCCGCGGTGGCGCCCGACTCCTCCAGCATCTCCAGCCAGAAGGCCGGCATCTCGTCGTCGCCGCTGCGGGGTATCACGTTCAGTAACGTCCCGCGGGCCGCGGGCTCCCGCCTGGCCAGGGCCACCAGGGCCGGGCGGTGCGCCTTCCACCAGCCCAGCGGGGCCACGAGAGTGGCCGGCAGGCCGAGCAGCTCGGCCAGG
This sequence comes from Streptosporangium sp. NPDC000396, assembly GCF_042898655.1. NCBI lineage: Bacteria > Bacillati > Actinomycetota > Actinomycetes > Streptosporangiales > Streptosporangiaceae > Streptosporangium > Streptosporangium sp. NPDC000396. Next base: position 92,689 of record NZ_JBIAZA010000017.1, on the reverse strand, counting down.
TAGGCCTGCTCCTCGGCGTCCGCGTCGTGACCTGCCGCCTTGGCCAGACGGCGCAGGTCGCCGGCCATCTGCGCCGACGGTGACAGGCCCGCCGCGGTGCGCCGCAGGCACAGCCGCGTGAACCTGCGCAGGGCCTCGTCGGGCCGCACCCGGGCGGTCAGCTCCTTGGCGTATCCGGACAGTGCCTTCACCGGCAGCGCGCCGGCGAGCGCGAACTCCAGGAACACCGCGTCCAGCCGCTCCTCGTCCACCGCCAGCCCGTGCTCGGCCTCGGCCTTGCGTGCCCGGGTGAACATCTGCGCGGCGTAGGTGGTGTTGTCCACCCCGAGGAACACCCGCCCCGCCTGCTCGAAGAACGTCGGCAGGAAGTGCGGGACGGCCGCGGCCAGCTGCCCGGCCATTTGCTGGTAGGCGTCCAGGGCGGCCTTCGGCTTGGACTTCGCCTGCCGGGCCGCCCGCTCCAGCTCCGGCACCACGGCGAGCGCGTGGTGGCCGTCCTGCGGGTGGTGGACCAGCACCCACTCCGGGAAACCGAGCGAGCGCCGCAGGCCCAGGCCGACCACGGCCGGATCATCGGCCGGCGCCAGTCCCAGGAAGCCCGCCGCCGCGTCCTCCGCCTCGCCCAGCTCCTCGGCGACCAGGCGCACCACCACCCGGCCGTCCAGCCCCGAGTGCCGATAGGTGCGCGCGGTCAGCGGCACCGCCCGTTCGCCGCCTCCCTCCGTGCCCGGCGGAAGCACCGCCCCGGCCTCAAGGAGCTCCTGAACCCCGGCCTCCGCTGACGACATGGCGCCGCTCACGCGTCCTTTCCTTCCTCGATCGTCCGCCCGGCGTACAGCGCCGCGGCCATCCGCATCCCCTCCGACCAGGCCACCGGGCCGACCTCGCGCAGCGGCAGCAGCCTGCCCGCCTGGTCATGCCAGGTCAGGTTGCCCGTCTCGCTGTCGCCGTCCCAGTAGGGCTCCCCGATCCACACCGACGCCTCGGCGGTCCGCCCGGCATCGCGCACCGTGCAGGTGGCGTAGCCTCCCGACACCCGGTAGCCGAGGGAGCTCGCCCGGGCCGCGAGGCCGAACCGGGAGCCGAACTTCCCTCCGGCGAACTCCGTCACCTCGGCGGAGTTCTCCGCGAGGTCGTCCGGTTTGATCCAGGTCGCCCGGTGGATCTGCTCGACGCGCTGGACCACGCCCAGCTCCGCGGCGAACTCCCGCAGCTCTTTCAGGTCGGGCAGCAGCACGGGGTGCGCCAGGGTCACCGTCTCCGGGGAGAGCCTGACGGTCTCGCCGTCCAGGTTCACCACCCGCAGCTCGCCGGAGCCGGTGGCGTCCCGAAGGAAACCCGCGTCGTCCGGGTCGTCGCCGACCACCACGAGGTCGCGCAGGACCGACTGCCACGCCTCGTCCGGCCATACCCGGGCCAGCAGCCCCGTGGGGACGGGGAGGGACGACACCATCCAGGTGTCCACCTGTGCCAGACATTCGGCCGCATGCCGGTCGAGCCACTCGGCGAACCGGCGCAGCCGCTCCACCTCGGGGTGTTCCCGCACCTGTTTCGGCAGCGACTTCAACTGCCGTCCCGCCGCCCGGCCGGCGGTGGCTCTCGCCGCCACCCGGCCCTCCACAAGGGCGACCTCATATCCGTCGCCCGCCGACAGCCAGCCCAACGATCCCACCCTCTCGCCATGCACGGAATGTCAACGTTCGCAGGGGTTTTCCGCACCTGCGACTGTGATGCGCGGAACGCTAACGCCCCCGACCGACAATTGGGTATCGGGCGTCTGAAAAAGATTCGGCGCGTGCCGGTGGAGCACCCGGCGAGGACGATGCCGGAAGCACAATCTGACTTGACCGGCGTCTTCCAGGCCGTCAGCGTGAATGCACAGCAACTGGACCGTCTAGGGACAGGCTCATGCCCGCTGGCCCGGATCCACATTTCGTCAGCCGGGAGCGCGAGCTCGCGGCGCTTCACGCCGCTCTCGATCGAGTACGGCACGGCGAGCCGCAACTGGTGCTGGTCAACGGGCCCGAGGGGATCGGCAAGACCGCGCTGGTCCGCCGGTTCCTCGGTCAAGCACGCAGGTCACGCGTTCTGAAGGCCAGCGGGGACGAGAACGAGGCGGCTCTGCCCTACGGGGTGCTGGAGCAGCTCCTGTCCTGTTCCCTTGACGGCTCCGAGCCTCTGGCGGTGGGCTCGGCCGTACTCGGCCATCTGGGGCATCTCCAGACGGCGGGGCCCGTCATCCTGGTGATCGACGACGCGCAGTGGGCCGATCGTCTCTCGATGCAGGCCCTCACGTTCGTGTTCAGGCGGCTCCGCGTGGACAGGGTGTTCGCGATCGTGGTGACCCGTGACCCGGATGATCCGCGCCTGCCGGAGGGCATGCGCCGCGTGCTCCACGACGGCCTGACCCTGCGGCTGACCGTCGGCCCGCTCGACGCCGGAGAGCTGGGGCTGCTCTGCGGCCGCCTCGGCGTGGCTCCCCTGAGTTCCTCCGCGGTGGAGCGCCTGCGCGTTCACACGGGGGGCAATCCCCTGCACGCCCGGACTCTTCTCGAAGAAGTGCCCGCGAAGGCGCTGAACAACATGGACACCGCGCTGCCCGCCCCCCGGTCGTACGCGCTTCTCGTGCTCGGGCGGCTGGCCGGATGCGCCGAGCAGGCACGCCGTCTGGTGGAGGCGGCCAGCGTGCTCGGGATGTCCTGTCCCGTTCACACCGCGAGCGCGCTGGCCGGTGTCACCGAGCCCCTGCCCGCGCTGGAGCAGGCCGTCGCGGCGGGCCTCCTTTTCGAGGAGCAGGGGGTGGGCGGGCTTCTCGTCCGTTTCCCCCACCCCCTGACCCGTGCCTCGATCTACCAGAACCTGGGTCCGGCCAGGCGGGCGCGGCTCCATCTGGGCGCGGCGAACCTGCCGGACAACGAGTTCCACCGCCTGCGGCATCGTGTCCGCGCCGCGGCCGGCCCGGATCCGCGGCTGGCGGCGGAGCTGGCCGGATGGGCGAGGCTCCAGGCTGCGGAGGGCCACTGGCACGCCTCCGCCGAGCACCTGCTCCAGGCCGCGTACCTCAGCGACGACCTCGTCGACCGGGGGAGGCTGATGGCCGAAGCGGTGGGCGTCCTCCTGCTCGACGGCCGTGTCGACGAAGCCAGAGGCGTTCTCGCCCGCCTCCCGGCGGCGGCCGAGCCGGCCGTCCGCGCCTACGCCATGGGGCACCTGGCGGCTGTCTCCGGGCACCTCGCGCAGGCGCGGAACCTGCTCACCGTCGCGTGGGAGGGCCTGGACCATCACGTCGTGCCGGTCATCGCCAGACGTACGGCGCGGCAACTGGCCGTGCTCGACCTCATGCGGGCCCGGGGCGGGGACGCCGCCGCCTGGGCGCAGCGCGCCCTGCGCATGGCGACGGAACGGCCCGTCTCGGACTTCACCGTGTTCACCCGCCTGACCGGCCTGTGCGTCTCGGGCGCGGCCGGCGAGGCCCTCTCCCTGACCCGGGCGCTCCCCGACCCCTCACTGGCCTCGCCGTACGAGCTCGACGCCCTGCTCGGCCGGGGCCTGCTGCGCACCTTCACCGACGACCTCCCCGGCGCGCTGGGCGACCTGCGCGGCGTGGTCATGGCCTGCCGCGACAGGTCGATCCCGTTCCGGATCCTCGCCACGGCCATGCTCGGCCAGGCCGAGTACCGCGCGGGAGAGTGGGACGACGCGCTCGTCCACACCGAGACCGCGGCCTCGCTCGCCGACGACGCCGAGCAGTTCTGGATCGCGCCGATCTGTCACGCGCTGGCCGCGCTCGTCCCCGCCTCCCGCGGCGACCGGGCGCACGCCGAAGGACACCTCCGCGCGGCGGAGTCGCGGCCCGCCCAGAGCCAGAGTGTCGCGGCGCGGGTCCACACCGCCTACGCACGCGCCCTGCTGAGCACGGGCGACGCCGACCACACCGCCACCGTCTCGGCGCTTGAGCCCCTCTTCGAGCTCGGGGTGCACGACATCGTGCACGAGCCGGGGATCGTGCCCTGGCACGACCTCCTCGTCGACGCGCTCACCGCCCTCGGGGAACGGGAACGGGCGCAGGCGACGCTCGACCGCCGACGGGAAGCGGCCGAGGAGTGCGGGCGCCACTCCGTGCTGGCGGCCGTGGAACGCAATCTGGGCAACCTGCGTGCGGCCCGGCACGAAACCCGAGCGGCCGAGGAGGCCTTTCTCGACGGGCTGGAGCACACCGCGCACGTCGACGCGCCGTTCGTCCGCGCGGTTCTCCTGCTCCACTTCGGCGCCTTCCTGCGCCGCTCCGGTCGCCGGTCGGCCGCGGCCGACCGGCTGCGCTCCGCGCGCGACGACCTGGTACGGCTCCGCGCGCAGCCGTACCTCCACCGGTGCGACCGGGAGCTGGCCGCGTGCGGCTACCCGGTGCGGGACAGGCGGGGGCTCGACCCCGGTGATCTCACCCCTCAGGAGCACGCGGTCGCCCAGCTCGTCATCCGCGGCATGACCAACCGCCAGGTGGCCGGTGAGCTGGTCGTCAGCATCAAGACGGTCGAGTATCACCTGGGGAACATCTACGCCAAGACCGGCGTCACCTCCCGGACCGGTCTCACCGCGAAGCTGGCGGCCGTCCGCCCCTGAGGTCTCACGGGCTGCAGATCGCGTGCAGGAGCGCGTTCGCGACCTCCCTGCCGGCCACGTCGCTGTGTGAGGTGATGAAGGAGTCGGACAGCAGGTTGTAGACCCGCCCCCCGGTGAAGGCGTAGCCGTCTCCGACCGGGAGCAGCCGTTCGGGGGGCCGGGTGACCTGCGATGTCTTCATCGCCCCGTTGCGCCCGATGCCGCCGTACGGATCGTCGGGTCCCCCGGGGAGGCCCGCGGCCCGCTGCCCGGCGAGGCGGGAGACGATCGCGTAGGCGACTCCCACCGCCAGGTCCCTGGCGGTGTGTGTGACCACGAGCGGGCCAGTGAGCCGTCCGGCGTCGAGCACGGGCCGGAAGAAGCCCCGGTGCCCGGCGCCGTCGTAGTCGGTGGCGAACCCGTGATGGCTGAAGGCCCCCTGCAGCAGAGTGATCGAGTGCACCGGCGCGTGACGCAGCGCGGCCGCGGACACCAGGCGGGCCCCGAAGGAGTGCCCCGCCAGGTGGCGTCTGACGCCGGGGGCCCGTGTTCTCACGGCGTCGAGCAGACCGGCGACGCCGATCGAGCCGACCTGGCCCGCGCGCTCCTTCATGGTGAAGTACGTCGTCGTGTTCAGCAGGTTCCGGGCGGCTTGCAGCAGGGGCCGGGGGAAGCCGAGTCCGGCCATGCCGCCCTCGCCCTCCGGGCCGCCCTCGGACGCGGGACCGCCGCCGAGCGCCGTGGCCCCTCCCGCCCGCTCGGGTCCGCCGAAGATCAGATTGGGCCGTCCGGCTGTTTCGAAGACATCCTCGGCATCGCCCTCCATCAGGGCGGGCGGCGGCCCGTCCTCGTCGTCCGTTCCTCTGGGGATGAGGGAGCGGAGCAGGCCGAGGAACTCGGCCCGCGCCTGCGGCGAGGTCTCCAGTTCCGGCAGCAGCGCGTCGAGCCGGTCCGCCGTACCCGGATCGGAGACCTTCTCCCTGATCTCCACTCGCAGGACCGACTCCGGGTCCGCGACGGCGGCTCCCCCACCGGCGATCATTCCGGGGTCCGCCCAGCGGATGGCGGGCCACAGCACTCCCACGACGGCCAGCCTGACGTTCGCGGCCGCGGGGACGGTGGGCCGGACCTCCGCGAGGTTGTCCGTCAGCTGCCGGTAGAACGCGCGGGCGGCCGGGATGTCGTTGTTCCATCCGTGCGCGAGCACGAGCACGTCGGTGACCCCGGCGGCGGCGATCGTCTCGACGGCGTGCCGCTGCTCGTCCTGGTCGTGCACGGACCCGGTCGAGTCGAACTGGACCTCCGCGTAGGGGAATCGCACGGCTTTCCTCCTCCTGCTCGTCTGCTGTGCCCGTCAAACCCGCTGGATCGCCCTCATCGCGTCGACCAGGCCCACCCCCTGGAACGTCCTGTCGCGGCCCAGGTCGGTGGCCGAGCGCATCAGGTTCTCCTTGACCGCCTCCGGGCGGCCGATGAACTCGCGGTGCACCGACATGAAGGCCGCGGCCACCCCGGAGACGTGGGGCGCGGCCATCGACGTTCCCGAGTCCTCCACGTAGGTCGCGTCGGGGACGGCGGTCAGGACGCTCTTCAGCAGGGCGCCCGTGCCCGCGCTCACGATCCGCTCGCCCGGGGCGACCAGATCGGGTTTCGGGCGGCCGTCACCCGTCGGTCCTTTCGACGAGAAGTACGACACCCCGCTGGTGTGCGGGGTGGACGACGTGGCGCCCACGGTGATGGCGAGCTCGGAGTTGCCGGGGTCGTTGATGGTCAGATCGAACCCCAGACGCATGACCTGCTGCCGGGAGTCCCAGGCGTAGCCGTACCCGGTGTTGCCCGCAGCCGCCACCACCACGACCCCACTGCGGACCAGGAGGTCCACCTCGCGGCAGATGGGGGTCAGACCGGCGGCGAACCAGCCGGGGTCGAACGGATATCCGACCGACAGGTTGACCCCGTGGACCCGCAGGTCCCGCCCGCCCGCGTTCACCTCCTGGATGTACTGGAGGGCGGCGAGGACGGCCGTGAGGTCACCGGACCCGTCGTCGCGCAGGACCCTGCACGACAGCAACCGGCAGCGAGGTGCCATCCCGCACATCCCGGGCAACTCCAGCCGCTGCACCCGGCTCGCGCCCCGGTCGTCCTGGTACCAGGCGGCCGCCACCAGCGGCCTCCCGTCGCTCCCGGGCGCCTGCTCTCCCGCGAGGATCCCCGCCACGTGGGTTCCGTGACCGGCGGCGTCGCTCAGGGCGTCGGCGTCACTCGTCCCGGGGACGAAGCTTCGGTGCGCGATCCGGCCCCCGAGGTCGAGGTTGCCGTGCCGGGCGAAGTGCGCGTGCCCGGCGTCGATGCCGGAGTCGAGCACCGCCCAGACGATGTCCTGGCCCAGCGCGCCGAACGCGCGATGCGCCGCCGCGCACTTGGTCGTGACGACGCTCCGGTAGGTGAGGGGGCCAACTTCGAAGTTCGGCCAGATGCGGTGGATCGACCAGCGGGGCGCGGCTCCGGAGGGTACGGCACCGGCGGGAGACCCGGCGGCGGGGTCGCGCGCGTTCCGTTCCTCGGCCGTGTCGGCCCGCGCCAGCTCCCGGATCTGCTCCGCTGTCAGCGCGGCGGCGAGGTAGGAACCCAGGAACCGTATGGGAGCCGTTCCGCCGGTCACCTCGGCGATCAGCTGCGCGACCCGGTTTCCCGCCTCCCTGACACCGCCGGGATGGGCGCTGCGCAGTTCGATCACGACGCCGATCGGCTCGTCCGCGGCGGACGCCATGCGCTCCTGCAGGGGACGTGAGATCACCGCGTCCACCACGAGTTCGGGAGAGGTGGGCACGCGTCCGGGAAACCGGAGGCCCGCCGGCGGCCGCGGCCCCGTCCGCGCCCTGCCCGCACCGAACTCCCCTGGGATCTCCGGCCCGGCCGAGTGTGGATCATGAGGAGTGGTCACGGGCACCTCCGATGCGGTTCGAGACATCGCTGTCCGTCACCGAGGGCTTCCGCCGTGTTCGATACCGGTGCGCGCCATGGTAGGCCGCCACGGCTCCGCCGAAATCAGGAGTTCACCTAGGGAAATCCCTGAAATTTCTCATCGCCGGGTCCGCCCCTCGCGAATGACCCGCAGCGCGACCCGTGCTTCCCGCGCGGACATATTCACGATTGCGATGTACGGATTCTCATACCAATTCTGATTTGCCGTCGAAGAAACCCTCATCACTACCCGAAACGGAAATACACGCCAGCGCCAGAATGATCATGACACGAGGTCAAACGTCATGAATTTCACCTATTTTTCCCCAGGCGCCCAGTCGCCGATCGCCGGACTCAGGCCGTTCCCGCGGCGCGAAACCCGGGCCCGTTCTCTCCTCCGCGCCGGCCCTCGAACCGGAGAATCCGGCACCCGCCTAGGGACATCCCTAGGACATTCCCCGAAGTATGAGGTCTCCTCCGCGATTATCTTCCTGGGGACACAGGACCGGAGCCGGAGGAGAACCGTCAGCGCAGTCGCCGGCAGCCGTGAAGCGGAGGGATCATGACGGAGTACACCGCGGGACCGCTTGCCGGCACCGCGTTCATCCACGGAGCGACGTTCGGCGCCAAGGCGGTGAACTATACGGAGGTCGACGGGGTCAAACTGTTCGAGGGTGACATCGTCCTCACCGACTCCGCCGGTGACACGTCTCCCCTGGCGGCCTCCATCGGCATCTCCGGCTCCGGGTTCCGCTGGCCGGATGCCACCATCCCGTACGAGATCGACGCCGGGCTGCCGAACCAGCAGCGGGTGACCGACGCGATCGCGCACTGGGAGGCGAACACGCGAATCCGGTTCGTCCCGCGTGAGCCCGCCCACACGCACTTCGTCAGGTTCTTCCGCGGTGGCGGCTGCTCCTCCCCCGTCGGCATGCGGCCGGGCGGAAACACGATCAGCCTGGGAGACGGCTGCGGAACCGGCAACGCGATCCACGAGATCGGGCACAGCGTCGGCCTCTGGCACGAGCAGAGCCGGGAGGACCGCGACGCCTTCATCACGATCGTCTGGGCGAACATCCCCGTCGACGTCCAGCACAACTTCCTGCAGCACGTCACCGACGGCGACGACCTCGGCGCCTACGACTTCGGGTCGATCATGCACTACGGGCCGACGGCGTTCACCGGCAACGGCCAGCCGACGATCGTCCCGAAGGTCGCGCTGCCGCCGGGGGTCGTGATGGGCCAGCGGGACAGGCTCTCCGCCGGCGACATCGCGGGCGTCCACGCGCTGTATCCGCCCTCGCGGGTCACCATCAAGGAGTCCGTCAAGGACCCGGTCCGTGAGGGCACGTTCAAGGAACCCCTCAAGGATCCGATCCGGGAGGGGGGCACCCGCAAGGAACTCGTCAAAGACCCCGTCTCCGACGGCACCCGCAAGGAACTCGTCAAAGACCCGATCAACGACGGCACGCTGAAGGAGGCCGCCAAGGACGTCCTCGACCCCGTCAAGCGCGGGGGCCTCGACCAGCGCAGGCCGTTCGTGCTCGCCACCCCGCAGCAGGCCGACACCCCGCACACCGACGACGAGCTCGTCCAGCTGGTAGAGCAGCTGTCCGCGGCGCTCGCGGCCGCCGAACAGCAACGGGCCGAGATCCTCGCCCAGCTCGCCGAGGCCGTCGCCCTGTTACAGGAGCAGACCCCATGATCCTCGTCGTGTCCTATCCGGAAGAAGACCACACCGTGGCCGTGCTGGCCCGGCTGGCCGCGGCCGGGCGGGAGGTCGCCCTGATGGATCTGGGCGACTTCCCCGCCTCGGGAATGGCCGTGTCCTACAACGGCGCCGAGCGCCCGACAGCGCTCGTCGACTCCTCCGCCGGCCGGGTGGATCTGGAACGCTGCCGGGCCGGATGGTGGCGGCGGGTCCGGCCGTACGAGGCCGATCCGGCGATCATCGCGCCGCACGAGCGGGCCTTCGCGGTGAGCGAGACCCATCAGGCGGTCAGCGGCCTGCTGGCGTCGCTGCGCTGCACCTGGGTCAACCCGCCGGGGCTGGACGAGGTCGCCCACTACAAGCCGCTGCAGCTGACCACCGCGCGCGAGTGCGGGCTGACCGTGCCGGAGACCCTGATCACCAACGACCCGGACGCGGCCCGCGCGTTCATCACCCGCGTCGGGCTGGGCCGTACGGTGTTCAAGGCCTTTCTGGCCTCGCACGACGCCTGGCGCGAGACCCGGCTGGTGCGCGCGGAGGACCTCGACCTGCTCGACACCGTCAGGTTCGCCCCGGTGATCTTCCAGGAGTACGTTCCCGGCGTGGACCTGCGGGTGACGATCGTCGGCGAACGGCTGTTCGCCGCGGAGATCGACGCGTCCGCGACGAGATATCCCTTCGACATGCGGATGTCCCTCGGGGAGGCCACCGTGCGCCCCACGGTGCTTCCCGGGTCCGTCGAGCGCGGGCTTCTCGCCCTGACGGCACGGCTGGGGCTCCGGTACGGCGCGGCCGACCTGCGCCGGGACGCGTCGGGCGGCCACCACTTCCTGGAGGTGAATCCCGCCGGGCAGTGGTTGTTCGCCGAGGAGCGCGCCGGGCTGCCGATCACCGACGCCGTGGCCGGGCTGCTCGCCTCGCTGGACACCTCGTGAGGGTTCGCGGGTCGGCGGTGATCCCGGCGGAGGTTCCCTCCGGGATCGCCGCCCGGATGGTGATCGAGGTGCGCGACGCCTCCCTGGCGGACGTCCCCGCGCCGCTGGTCGCCCGGGTGGTCCTGCGCGACGTGCCGCTCGCGCCCGGCGGGCGCCTGCCGTACGAGATCACCGTCCCGGACGTCCCAGGGGTCCTGGTCCTGAGCGTGCGCGTGGAGCGCGGGGAAGGCGGCGACCTGCTCACCACCCGGGCCGTCCCCGTGACCGGTGACCGCCTAGTCGTCACGCCCCTCACCCTCGTCGCCTGACGGCACCTCTCACCACGGCTCCTCACGCGGCTCCGCCCGCGCGACGTGTTCGTCCTCCGCACCGGCCTCCTCGTACGGCAGGCCGATGTAGTTCTCCGCCAGCGCCGTCGCGGCGGCCTCCGAGGAGGTCACGTAGTCGAGGTGGGACAGCTGCAGGCGGCGCTCGTAGGCGTCGTCGGAGTCGAAGGTGTGCAGCAGCGTCGTCATCCACCAGGAGAAGTGCTGCACCCGCCAGACCCGCTTCAGGCAGGTGCGGGAGTAGCCGTCGAGCAGCACGGTGGAGCCGCTCTCGTAGAAGCGCGCCAGCGCCTCGGTCAGCACCCGTACGTCCGCGACCGCCAGGTTGAGCCCCTTGGCACCCGTGGGCGGCACGATGTGCGCGGCGTCCCCCGCCAGGTACAGCCTGCCGTACCGCATCGGCTCGGCGACGAAACCACGCATGGGCGTGACGCTCTTCTCCATGATCTCGCCGGTGGCCAGGGTGAAGCCCGGAACCGTCTCCAAGCGGGTCTTCAGCTCGGCCCAGATCCGCTCGTCGGGCCACCCGGCGATGTTCTCGTCCGCGGGAACCTGCAGGTAGAAGCGGCTGACCTCGGCCGAACGCATGCTGTGCAGGGCGAAACCACGCTCGGTCCTGGCGTAGACGAGCTCCTCCGCCGACGGCTTGACCCGTGCCAGGACGCCGAGCCAGGAAAATGGATAGTCCCGGACGTATTCGGTGAGCACGCCCGGAGGGATCGACGACCGGGACACCCCGTGGAATCCGTCGCATCCCGCGATGAAGTCGCAGTCCAGCCGCTCCCCGCCGAAGGTGAGGTACGGCCGCGCGGTGTCGATCGCGTGCACGGCCACGTCGTCCACCTCGAAGCGGAGGTCGCCTCCGGCGGACAGGCGGGCGGCGATGAGGTCTTTGACGACCTCCTGCTGGCCGTACACGGTGATGGCCCGCCCAGGGACGAGCCTTTCGAAGGAGACCCGGTGGCCGGCTCCGCCGTACCTCAGCTCGATGCCACGATGCGGCAGTCCCTCGCGTTGGAGCCGCTCCCCCACCCCCGCCGCCACGAGCGTGTCGACCGTGCCCTGTTCCAGCACGCCCGCCCGCACTCGCCGCTCCACGTAGTCGCGGCTCCTGCGTTCCAGCACCACCGAGTCGATGCCCCGCAGGTGGAGCAGATGAGCCAGGAGAAGACCGGCTGGTCCCGCTCCGATGATCCCGACTTGAGTTCGCATGCCGTGAGAATGCTCGGCCGGCGGGAAATCGTCCACTCCTCGTTTCCGGAGCCGTTCCCCGGCGCGGGACCGCGCGTCGTCACGGCAGGTGGCCGGTCGAGCGGGCGGCGCTCACCGCGGCGTGCCGGGTGTGCACGCCCAGCTTGTGCATGGCGCTGCGCAGGTAGCTCTTGACGGTCTCCACCGACACCCTCAGCCGGGCTGCGATCTCGGCGTTGCTGCAGCCGACCGCCACATGGGCCAGCGTGTCGACCTCGCGGGGCGTCAGCGAGGGCCGGGCGGCGACGCCGCCGCGGGACACGGCCGTGAAACGCTCGCACGCGCTCTCCAGCCGCGACCGCACCCCGGGGTCGTCGACCTGCGTGGCGAGCGTACGGAGCTCGGCGAATATCCGGCGGACCTCCTCCCGCTCGCTGACGGTCAGCACCTCCCCGGACGACTGCCGCGTCCCGGTGGTCGTGAGGGCGGTGACCCGGCGCTCCGTCTCCTCCTCTGCCGCGAAATCCCGCGCCAGGTGGTGGGCGCGGGTCATCACCTCGTCGACGACCCGGTCCCCCACCGGCACAGGCTGCCGCAGCGCGCCGTACAGCACGGCGCGGACCTGGCCGGACACGAGGACCGGCACCGCGACGAGCGACCGCAGCCCCTCGACGCCGATGGCCCAGTCGTACTCGTGGCTGATCGTCGTGTCGTTGAGGTAGTCGCGGACGGCGACCGGCCGGCGCAGGGCGACCGCACGCCCTCCCACCCCGGCCCCGGCGACGATCTTTATTCTCCGCAGCGAGTCGGTGGTCGTGCCGATCAGCTCGCCCAGCCGCAGGGCACCCTGGGCCACCGGGCCGCCCAGGGCGACCGGGAGGCCCGTCGCGACCCGCACGGCCACCAGGGCGGACCGGATGCGGAGCCCGCCGTCGCCTGCCTCTGCCCATGCCTTCGGCATAGCCGTCCCTTTCGTATCCGGCTCACGCTAATCAGGCTCCGGCGTCAGGACAAGACGGCCGGTTCTCAGGAGCGCAGTTCGGGAAACTGATCATCGCGCCATTCGGGGAGCGCGGACCCCGCGGAGGCGGCCTTCTCCTCGCGGCCGCGAAGCTCCACCCGGCGGATCTTGCCCGACACCGTCTTCGGCAGCTCGGAGAACTCCAGCCGGCGCACCCGCTGGAACGGCGGGAGCCTGTCCCGGGCATGACGCAGGATCGCCAGCGCGGTGTCCCGGCTCGGCTCCCAATCGGCGGCCAGCGCGACGTACGCCTTCGGCACCGCCAGCCGCAGCTCGTCCGGCGCGGGCACCACGGCCGCCTCCGCCACCGCGGGGTGCTCGATGAGCACGCTTTCCAGCTCGAAAGGCGAGATCTTGTAGTCCGAGGCCTTGAACACGTCGTCGGTGCGCCCGACGTAGAAGATGTAGCCGTCGGCGTCACGGGCGGCCACGTCGCCGGTGTGGTAGTAGCCGCCCGCCATCGCCTCCGCGTGCCGTTGCTCGTCACCCTGGTACCCGGTCATCAGCGAGATCGGCCTACGGCTCAGGTCGATGCAGATCTCCCCCTCGTCGGCCTGCTCACCCGTGACGGGATCGACCAGCACCACCGGCACCCCCGGCGCGGGCAGGCCCATCGAACCGGGCTTGATCGACATCCCCGGCATGTTGCCGACCGACAGCGTGGTCTCGGTCTGGCCGAAGCCGTCGCGCAGCGTCAGCCCCCAGTGCCGCTGGACCTGCTCGATCACCTCGGGGTTCAGCGGCTCACCCGCCGACACCACCTCTCGCAGCTTGCCCGGACCACCGGATAGATCCGCCTTTATCAACATCCGCCACACCGTGGGCGGCGCGCAGAACGTCGTCACCTCAGCCCGGCGGATCTGGTCCAGCAGGGCGCCCGGATCGAACCTGCCGTAGTTGTAGACGAAGATCGTGGCCTGGGCGATCCACGGTGTGAAGAAGCAGCTCCACGCGTGTTTCGCCCAGCCGGGGGAGCTGATGTTCAGGTGCACGTCGCCGGGTCGCACACCGATCCAGTAGACCGTCGAAAGGTGCCCCACCGGATAGGAGACCTGCGTGTGCTCGACCAGCTTGGGCCTGCTCGTGGTGCCCGAGGTGAAGTACAGCAGCAGCGGGTCCTCCGGCGCCGTGCCGGGGTGCGCCGCCGGAGGCGCCGGAGCCGCGTAGGCCTCGCGGTAGGAGGCCCAGCCCTCCGGGGCGTCGCCCACGCAGATCCTCGCGTAGTCGCCTCGCACGTCGCCGAACTTGACGGTGTCCACGGCGTTGGCGATCACATATCGGGCACCGCCCCGGTCGACACGGTCCAGCAGGTCCGCCGGGCCCAGAGCGGTGGTGGCCGGCATGATCACCGCGCCCAGCTTCATCACCGCCAGCATCGACTCCCACAGCTCGACCTGGTTGTTGAGCATGAGCATCACCCGGTCTCCGCGGGAGACGCCCTGCGCCGACAGGAACGCCGCGACCTGGTCCGACCGCCGCGCCATCTCGTCGAAGGTGTAGCGGGCCTCGGAGCCGTCCTCCTCCACCACCCACAACGCCGTCTGATCGTTGCCGCGGGCGATCGCGTCGAACCAGTCGACCGCCCAGTTGAAAGGATCCCGGAACCGCGGCCAGGTGAACTGCCCGGCCGCCTCGGCGTAGTCCTCGCTCAGGTTCAACAGCAGGTCACGCGCCTTGCGATAGATCTCGGTGTTGCTGGTCGCCCCCATGGCGGCAACTCCTCTCGACGGTTGCCACAAGCTACGACAGCAGTATCAGCCCCGGCACCCCCGAAATAGGGAGATCGTCACCCGCCACCAGCCCGAACCGGTTTCCCGCGCGGAGCAGGCCTCAAGCGTGGTCACGGCCGGCGACGGCCCGCAGCCCGAGTTCCTCGATCGCCCGCTCGCGCATCTCCACCTTGCGGACCTTGCCGCTGACCGTCATGGGGAACGACCGGACCACCCGGACGTAGCGGGGAATCTTGTAGTGGGCCAGGCGCCCCCCGCAGAACTCCGCGACCTCTTCCCGGGTCAGGTGGTCATCCGGATCCCGCAGGATCACGCATGCCATGACCTCCTCGCCGTATTTCTCGTCGGGCACGCCGATCACCTGGACGTCGGAGATCTTCGGGTGGGTGTAGAGGTATTCCTCGATCTCGCGCGGATAGACGTTCTCCCCACCACGGATGATCATGTCTTTGATCCGGCCGACGATGTTGACATAGCCGTCGTCGCGCATCGTGGCCAGGTCTCCGGTGTGCATCCAGCGCGCGGAGTCGATCACCTCCGCCGTCTTGCCGGGCTCGTTCCAGTAACCGAGCATCACCGAGTAGCCCCTGGTGCACAGCTCGCCCGGCTCGCCGATCGGCACGGTCATCCCCGTCACCGGATCGACGATCTTGATTTCGACGTTCGGCATGACCCTGCCGACGGTGGAGGTGCGCCGTTCCAGGTCGTCGTCGCCCCTGGTCTGGGTGGACACGGGAGAGGTCTCCGTCATGCCGTAACAGATGGCGACCTCGGCCATGTTCATTTCGGAGATCACCCGCTTCATGACCTCCACGGGGCAGGGAGAGCCCGCCATGATGCCGGTGCGCAGGCTGGTCAGGTCGTATCCCGCGAAGTCGGGCAGGCCGAGCTCGGCGATGAACATCGTGGGCACGCCGTACAGGGCGGTGGCCCGCTCCTCGGAGACGGCGCGCAGGGTCGCGGCCGGATCGAACGAGGGCGCGGGGATGACGACGCAGGCACCGTGGCTGGTGGCTCCCAGGTTGCCCATCACCATGCCAAAACAGTGATAAAAGGGCACCGGCAGGCAGACACGGTCGTTTTCGGTGAAGCCGAGCAGTTCGGTGACGGAGTAGCCGTTGTTGAGGATGTTGTGGTGTGACAGGGTCGCGCCCTTGGGGAAGCCCGTCGTGCCGGAGGTGTACTGGATGTTGATCGGGTCGTCACAGGACAGCTCGGCCGCACGGCGTGCCAGCGCCCGCGCGTCCTCCGCGGCGCCCCCTTCGACCATCCGGTCCCAGCTCGGGTCACCGATGTAGACGACCGTGCGCAGCGCCGGGCAGCTCGCCCCGGTCGCCTCGACCATCGCGCGATAGTCGCTGGTCTTGTGGCGTTGCGCGGACACCAGCACGGTGATGCCCGCCTGGTTGAGCACGTACTCCAGCTCGTGGGTTCGGTAGGCCGGGTTGATGTTCACCATGATCGCGCCGATCTTGGCGGTCGCGTACTGCACCAGCACCCACTCCGGGCAGTTGGGCGCCCAGACGCCGACCCTGTCGCCCTTGGCGACGCCCAGCGCGAGCAGGCCCCGTGCCACCTCGTCGACGGCCTGCCCGAACTGCGCGTAGGTCCAGCGCCGGCCGCTCGGGCAGTCCACCAGCGCCTCGCGGCCGGCGAAGGCGGCCACGGCCCGGTCCAGGTTCGCCCCGATGGTGTCACCCAGCAGCGGGCTCTGGGAGGTTCCGCTGGCATAGGAAGAAGTCGTCATGTCTGCTCTCCTCGCTCGGGTGCCATCGTCGGATCTATGAGGTGGATCTCGCCACCCCCCGGACGGGGGTATCGCCGTGAGGCGCCCTCGGGCGGGACGGGGATCCGGGCGATCAGGGCGGGGGGTACGACTGGCTTTCCGCCGGTCCGGCGAGGCTGTCGCCGTCGAATTCGACCCGCCAGTGGCCTGCCTCGCTCGTGCCGCTCAGGACGGCGAAGCGGCCGGTGAAGGGAAAGGACCGGGTGACGGTGGCCTTGCCGACCGCGTTGAACGCGCCGGCGGGGCCGTTGGGCTTGCGATAGTAGACCGAGACCGTCTTACCGGAAAGCCATTTCCACGCCCCCCGAGGCCTTCCCCGGAACCTGCCCGTGTGTTTGATCCCGTTTCCGGATTTGGAGATCTTGTAGGTGAAGAAATCCGTCGGGTACTGGTTCTCGAAGGCCGCCTGGACGTACAGGTCGTCGCTCTGGGAGCCGAGCGCCCTGGCCGTACCCGGGAACCTGACGCGCCAGAAACCACTCGACCTCACCCGGACCTTGACCGCGAACTCACCGCGGTCGCCGGTCACGGCCTCCGCGAGCTCCCGCCGGCCGCAGGAGTTCTCGTCCTGGAAAAGGATCCGGACGGTCTGGGAGGCGAAGGGGCTCCAGGTCCCCTCACGGCGGAGAACCTCCAGCCGCCCCGACAGGGTGACGGACTCACCCCGGTCCACCTCGCGCGGCTGGGCGTCGAAGTCGGCGAATCGGGTCTCCACCTTCGCCCCCCTGCTCTCGACCTGGAACTCCACCTCGGCGAATGCCTGGCCCGCCCTCACCTCGACGTGCCAGAGGCCGGGCTGGTCGCCCGGTCTGAAGGTGTGGCTCGCCTGCCCGTTGCAGGGCGACGGCCGATCGACGATGTCGAGGGGGACGTACGATCCGTCGGGGGCGCGTAATCGGCCGCTGAGGGAGGGCGCCTTCTGGGTGGCGATGTCGATCACGACCTCGACCGGCTCGGCATCCAGGACGATCGGATAGGGGGCGACCTCGATGGCCTCGACGGACGGCTCCGCTGACATCGCTCTCTCCTTTTCGGAAATCGTTCGGCAGACCTTGCGGTATTCGTTCAGCAGACCTCGCGATACGGCGAGCCGGGGATGAGGCGTTCCCAGTCGCCCTCGGACAGGGACGCGGTGGACCGGGCGCAGACAGCGGCGGCCGCGCTGCCGGGATCGACCGGATAGCCGCGCACGCCGCCGTCGGTGCTCACACTGTGGAGCGTGCGCCCGTCGGCGGTGAAGGCGAGCGCGAGGATGTCGCCGGCCTGCTGGGAGAACGGCAGGCCCAGCGGAGTGCGGCCCGCGACGTCCCAGAGCTGGAGGGTGCCGCCGCCGGCGGCGGCCAGGGTCCGGCCGTCCGGGGAGAACGCCAGCACGTTGACCTCTCCCGGATCGCCTCGTGCCGGCACCAGGTGACCGAGCCGCCGATGGCTCCCGGCGTCCCAGAGATCCACCCCCGAGGTCAGGGAACCGGTGGCGACGGTCCGGCCGTCCGGGCTGAAGGCGAGCGCGCGCACTCCGTCGACGCTCGTGCCGAACGACCTGACGGGGACCGCCCCGGAGCGGAGCCCGACGACCGCGCTGTCGTCTCCGCCGGTGGCGAGCGCCTCGCCGTCCGGGCGGAAGACCATCACCGCCGCTCCGGGCTGGCTGAGGAGGCGTGTTCTCGCTCCCCCGCCCACATCCCACAGCTGGATCTTCTTCCAGTTCTTCGCGGGAGGAGTGACCGTGTCGGAGAACGGCGCCACCGCCAGGGTGCCGCCGTCCGGGCTGAAGGCGAGACCCGCCGCCTCGGTGGCCCCCTCGACGGTGAGCGTCCGGCCCCTCCGCACCGCCGGAACGCCCCCGGTGGAAGCACCCGCGGGCGCGCCCCTTCCCGCCGGGACATCCCAGAGGGTCACCCGCGCGGGACGGGCCGTGCCCAGGGCCAGGGTCCGGCCGTCCGGGCTGAAGGCCATCGCCACCGGCGACGACCGGGAGGTGCTCAGGCGTGCGAGCGTGCGCCGGTTGGAGACATCCCACAGCTCGATCTCTCGCCTCTGCAGGACCGCGACGCCCGCTCCCGGGGCGAACACGGCCGCGCGGACGCCACCGGCCGCTTCCGGGGGACGGGTGAGATCGGCGATGTCGAGCACGACGACCGACCCGTTCGCCAGGAGGTAGCTGAGCGTGCGCGCTCCCGGGCCGAACCGGAGGCCGGTCACCAGGTCGCCCGCGGGATGTCTGAGAAGCCTGGTCCCGGTCGCCGACCACAGGCCGACGGCTGTGCCGTCGTAGGCCGCCAGATAGCCGCCGTCCTGGCTGAAGACGGCCGATCTCGGCCTGACCTTCTCGATCGCGTCGTCGTTCCACCGGCTCGTCGCCACGTCTCGCAGGCGGATGCCTCCGTCCCGGCTCACCGCCGTGGCCCGGCTGTCCGGGCTGAAGGAGACCACCTCGCCCCGATCGGTGAGAAGGAGCCGTCTCCAGTCACGCAGTTCGTAGCGCCCGTCGTGGAAGGACACCGCCGCGAGGCTCTCGTCGGGGGAGACCTTCACGTCACGGACGCCGGGCAGGTCCAGCACCCTGGTCTCGCTGGTCAGGTCCCACACCTCACCGTGGCCGCCGGCGGTCACGCCGGCCAGCAGACGGCCCCCGGGGCTGAAGGAGAGCCGGCCCGCTCCCTGCCCGAACTGGCTGATCCGCATCCCTCTCCGCACGTCCCACACCCGCACCGACGTGTCTCCTCCGACGGCGAGCCTGCGGCCGTCGGGGCTCAGGGCGACGGCGCGCACCCGTCCCGTGACGCCGTCGACGGTCAGGGACCGCCGGCGCGTGGAGACGTCCCAGAGCGTGAGCCGGCCCCGGTCGACGACGGCGAGCGTCCGGCCGTCGCGGCTCAGGTCGTACTTGGCCTCGCCGGTGGCCGACTGGACCGGGAACACCTCCCGCTCCCGCTGGGCCAGTGAGCTGTAGAGGGCCGCCCTGGCCTCCGTCACCGGGGCGAGCCGCCAGGCGGCGAGGCTCAGCAGCCTCGCCGTCTCCGGATCGGACGACCTGAGGGCCTCGGCACGCTCGGCGGCCTGCCTGGCCGCCGCGATGTCGCGCTGCCGGGCTCCGAAGGCGTTCTCGACCACCGCGATCCCGGCCGCGACCAGGGCGGTGGCCAGGAGCGCGGCGACCGTTCCGGTGATCTGCCTGCGGCGCCGGGCATGGGCCCGGCCGTGAGCGGCGGACGCCTCAAGGAAGGCTCTCTCCAGCAGATTCAGGCTCAGGTGATGGCGCCCGGTCTCGGCCCAGCGGGCAGCGGTGTTCAGGGCCGTGCCCCGGTAGAGGTCGTCGGGCCTGCGCCCGTTTCCGTCCCAGAGCCTGGCGGCTTCGCACAGGAGGTCGTGGATGTGGAAACCCTCGCGGTCGGTTTCGATCCACTGCCTCATCCGGGGCCAGGCACGCAGCAGCGCGGCACTGGCGAGCGTCAACGTGTCGCCCTGGCGGACGAGCAGCCCCTCCTGCCCGAAGCCGTGCAGCACCCGCTCCACCGTCGGGGTGGCGATCGCCCCGTCGAAGAGGTCTCGGGCATGGGCCTTTCTGAGCACGCCCTCGGCGTCTTCTCCGGCCAGGACCATGCGGAGCAGGATTGGCGGGACGGCGGCCTGATCGCCCGAGCTGAGGCGGGTGTAGGCCCGCTCGGCCAGCTCGCCCAGGTGAGGTGCCCCCGCGGCGGGCTCGCGGACGGCCTCGGCCGTCCTGCTTCCCTCCGCCAGCAGCCGCGCCGTTTCGTCCCCTCCCCCGACCAGGCGCAGCAGGAGCGCCCGCGCGTCCGGGCGGTCGCCCGCCTCCCTCGCCATCGACGCCTCGACCAGCCCCCGCAGCGGCTCTTCCAGCGCGGAGAAGTCGGGTCTGCCGGTCAGCACGCGGTAGCGCAGCACGGTGATGTTGTCGGCGGCGAACGGGGCCCGGCCGGTGGCGGCGAACAAGACCACGGCACCCCAGGCCCACACGTCCGCCGGCGGCCCGCCGCGCTGCCCGCCAAGGCGCTCGGGCGCCATGTAGGAAGGGGTGCCGGGGCCGGAACGCCCTTCCGTGGTGGCGGTCATGTCATCGGTCCGGGCGATTCCGAAATCGATCACTCGGGGCCCGTCCGGAGTGATCAGGACATTATCCGGTTTGAGGTCGCGGTGAACGACACCCGCCGCGTGAATCGCCGTCAAAGCGGTCGCCATGCCGGTCGCGAGCCTGTGCAGGCGGTCGGATCGGTAAACGCCTTTCTCTTCCACCGCCTGCCGCAGGCTCGGCCCCTCCACGAATTCGCTGACGATGTAGGGCCGCGGTCCCCCGAGGTCGGCGTCGATCACCCTGGCCGTGCAGAACTGCGCCACCCGCCGCGCGGCGACGACCTCCTTGACGAACCCCGCCCGCACGTCGGAGTTTCCGGCGAAGCCGGCCTTCAGCACCTTGAGCGCCACCCGGTGACCGGCGGCGTCGTAGGCCTCGTAGACGACGCCCTGCCCGCCCTCGCCAAGACGCCCGGCCAGCCAGTAGTCACCCAGCTGCGCCGGATCTCCGGGAACGAGGAAGGCCATCGCGATCGGACCCTTCACATCCTGAGAACGGTCCTCTCGATAATGAACCCTTTCCTTCGCCGAGCCAATTGATTATCAACGGCCGGAGGAACACCGATGGTGATTTCACATACCGCCCGGACACGGAGGTCATCGCGATTCTAGATCGACTTTCCCCGCCAAACGACAATAAGCATTTAATTGCCCGATATCACAATAAATAAGACACGGCTATACGCCGGGGGCTCCCTGGCCACGGCGCCGCGACAGGGTCGTCGTCGCCACCGAGTTATGCACCGTGAACGCGACCGTGCCCGGCAGGTAGCGGTCCTCCGACCACTCCAGCGGCGCGCCCGTCGGATCTGTCGCGCACATCGGCCTAGAAGCGCCAGCGGGTCTGGCTGAACTCTCCCTTGCGGAAGCCGAAGGCCGTCACGGGGACGACCTCGTACACCAGGGCCTCGACCTCCTCGCCGTGGAAGGCGCCGTCGCGTACCTCGAAGTGCCAGTCGCTGCCATACTTCGACTCGTACGCATCGGCGACGCGCCGGAGCCTCGCGTCGTCTTCCAAACCGGCACGAACGCCGCCCGGCCGCCGTCTGGACCGGCAGGTCCGCGTAGTCGCAGCGTTTCCCCGCACGGCTTGCGCCACACCGGCCGATGGCCTGAAGGCCCTGGCCGAAGCCCCGGGCGGTGGCCGGCAGCCGCCCGCGCGGATGGCAACGGCGCGGGCGGCCGTAGCCGTCTTTCTCCGATGTCAGCTCATCGGCCGGCGAACCGGTCGAGCGCGCCGCGCATCTGCTCGCGCATCGTGTCGCTGCCCGTGTGCCCCGAGTCACCGATGACGATCAGCTCCGCGTCGGGCCAGGCGCGGGCGAGCTCCCAGGCGGTGTCGGACGGGCTGCTCAGGTCGAGGCGGCCGTGGATCAGCACACCGGGAATGCCGGCCAGGCGGCCCGCGTCACGCAGCAGGACTCCCTCCTCCAGCCACGCGCCGTGCGCGAAGTAGTGCGAGCAGATCCGTACGAGCGCCAGCAGGTCGGCCGGCGCACCGTCGCTGTAGGGGTTCGGCGCGCCGTTCGGCTCCAGGGAGACGACCGCGTCCTCCCACGCGCACCAGTCGATCGCGGCCTTCGACCGCACCTCGGGGTCGGGGCTCTCCATCAGGCGCGCGTAGGCCGCGACGAGGTCGCCGTCGCGGTCGGCCTCGGGAAGCCCGGAGCGGAACCGGTCCCATTCCCCGGGGAAGAAGCGCCCCACGCCCCGGTAGAGCCAGTCGATCTCCGAGCGCCGGGTCGTGGTGACGCCGGCGATGACGATCTCCGACACCCGCTCCGGGTGGCGCTCGGCGTAGGCGAGGATCAGGGTGGAGCCCCACGAGCCACCGAACAGCAGCCAGCGGTCGACACCGAGGTGCTCGCGCAGCCGCTCCATGTCGGCGAGCAGGTGCTCGGTGGTGTTGCGGCTCATGTCGGCGGCGGGGTCGCTGGCGTGCGGCGTGCTGCGTCCGCAGTTGCGCTGGTCGAACAGGACCACCCGGTAACGGCCGGGGTCGAAATACCGGCGGATGCCGGTGGAACACCCCGAGCCGGGCCCGCCGTGCACGACGAGTGCGGGCTTGCCCTCCGGGTTGCCGCAGACCTCCCAGTAGATGAGGTTGCCGTCACCGGTGTCGAGCATTCCATGGTCGTACGGCTCGATCGGGGGGTAGAGCTCAGCCATGCCATGATCCCTTCTTCGGCAAAAATACAACAGCGCTGTTACATTATGGGGGTGGACTCCCCCGACCTCGCCACCCCCATGACCGACCCGGCCACCCCCTCGGCGGGACACACCGCGGCCGCCGTACCGCCGCCACGGCTCCTCACCGGGCCCCTGGCCATGGTCTTCCTGTCCAGCTTCGGCGCGGGGACGAGCTTCTCCCTGCTGCTGTCGGCCGTCCCGCTGTACGCCTCCTCGATCGGCGCGGGCGGGATGGGCGCGGGGCTGACCACCGGCGTCCTGATGGCCTCCACGGTGGTCGCCGAACTGTGCGCCCCCCGCCTGGCCTCCAGGTTCGGGTACCGGGCGGCTATGGCGGCAGGTCTGGCGCTCCTCGGGGTTCCGGCGCTGATGTTGCCCGGCTCGGCGAGCACGGCGACGGTCATGGCCGTGTGCGTCCTGCGCGGTGCGGGATTCGCGATCACCGCCGTTCTCGGCGGCGCGCTGGTGGCCACGCTGGTCCCGCCCGAGCGCCGCGGTGAGGGGCTGGGCCTGCACGGCGTCGTCGTCGGGGTGCCGGCGGTCATCGCACTGCCGCTGGGCATCTGGCTCGCCGAGAGGATCGGATACACGCCGGTGTTCACCGCCGGAGCACTGGCCGCCCTTGCCGGGCTGGCGGCGGTGCCCGCCCTTCCCGCGCGCACGCCACGGCCGGGATCGCGGACACGGGTACGGCAACCGCTCGGTGTCCTGGCCGGGCTGCGCGTCCCCGCCCTGGTCCGGCCCTCGATCGTCTTCTCGGCCGCCGCGACAGCCGCGGGGATCGTCGCCACCTTCCTGCCGGTCGCCCTGCCCCCCGGGTCCGGCGGCCTCGCGGCGGCCTCCCTGTTCGCCCAGGCCGCCACGTCGACCCTCGCCCGCTGGTGGGCCGGGCGGCACGCGGACAGGAACGGCGCGGGCCGGCTGCTGGCACCCGGCGTGCTCCTGACCGCGGCCGGCATGGCCGTACCGGCCCTCACCACCAGCCCGGTCGCGGTGGTGGCGGGGATGGCGCTGTTCGGAGTCGGTTTCGGCATCGCCCAGAACGCCAGCCTGACGCTGATGTTCGAGCGGGTCCCCGCCTCCGCGTACGGCACGGCCAGCGCCGTGTGGAACCTCGCCTACGACGCGGGGATGGGACTGGGCGCCGCCGCCTTCGGCGTGCTCGCCGCGCGGACCGGATACCCGGCCGCCTTCGCCTTGACCGCCGCGTTGATCCCGGTCGCGCTCGTCTTCGCCCGGCCCGCCAAGGCGACCTGAGAATCCCTTAACGCGCACAAAAAGCGAATTTCTCTACGGTGGCCAGGCGATCGAGCGTCCCCGCGCGCGAAGGCGCCGCACAGGGAAACGGTCAACCGGCGCTCGCCCGGCGAATTCCCGCGGCCCGGCCCTGGCGGCCTTCGCCGTCACGCCTGGAACGGCACGGGGAAAGATCCTTTGGTCTTCACACGAAAGTCACGCCCCGGTGAGAGAACCGGATGCAATCCATCGGAAAGCTTTCGAAGTCGGATCTTGATGCGTTATAGAAGGTAAGGACATCCCCTCATTCATTGCCGGAGCTGATGAATCCGTGCCCGGACTGCAGCTTCAGTTGGACGGCCTCTCCTGGGAGCATGACGGGAGCCGGCGCACCCTGAAGCCCGACCATCTGCTCGTCGAGGCCGCGCAGACCGGGGTCGTGCTGGCCGACGACGCCGACGACGCCGAGACCTTCACCGACGTGCTGCTGGGGCAGGCGTGGCCACTCAAGGGCAGGATCCTGATCGCCGGCCGTGAGATCACCTCCCTGCCCTCCGAGGAGCGCGGCATCGCCCTGGTTCCCGCCGGAGGCGGCCTTTTCCCTCATCTGACGATCGAGCAGAACATCGGATTCGGGGTGCGCAGACGCCGCCGAAACGACTTCCGGCGCGGGCAGGTGAACTACGTGGCCGGGCGGCTGAACCTTCACGGGTTCCTCGGCTGGCGGCCGCACGACCTCTCCCCCGACGAAAGGCTCCGGGTGGCGCTCGCCCGGGCGATGTGCCACTGGCAGGCGGCGAGGGCCGTGGTGATCGAGGACCGAACCGGATACACCCCCTGTCACGCGGCGGTGAGCGAGAGCCTGAAGGCCTACCCGGACCTGCCTGTCCTGGTGGTGAGCGACGACAGGCACCGGGTCGAGATGCTCCGTACCCCCACAGTCTCCTGGGAGATCGTCGATGCGGATGGACCGTAGACAAGCCCTCGCCGTCCTGTCGGGCCTGGCCGCGGCCGGGCTCGCCGGGTGCGGCGGCGAGCCCCCGCTGCGGATCGCGGTGGTGTGGAGCGGCTGGGAGCTGGGGCGCTTCCGCAAGGTCCTGGAAAGGGAACCCGTCGTCGTGTATTCGGCCGGAGACAACATCGCCGCCCTGCTCAGAAACCCGGTCGCCCCGGCGGCCACCCCCGACCTGGCGATCGTTCCACGACCCGGGCTGGTGAACGACCCGGACATCTGCGCCCGGCTGCAGACCATCCCCTCCACCGATCCTCCGTACTGGCAGAGCCTGATGCGCTGCGAAGCGGACGGCGCGGTCAAAGGCGCCTGGTTCAAGGTCGCGCACAAGTCACTGGTGTGGTACCGGCCGGAGGCCGTACCGGACCCGCCCGCCCGCTGGGAGACATGGCTGGAGCTGTGCCGGAAACGCGCGAGGGACGGTCACCCGCCGCTCGCCATCGCGGCGGCCGACGGCTGGGTGCTCACCGACTGGTTCGAGAACGTTCTTCTCGGGATCGACCGAGCGACGTACAGCACTCTGCATCGCAGGCCCCAGGACTGGGGCCACGACTCCGTCAGGGAGGCGTTCAACCGGCTGGCGGAGCTGTGGGGCATCGGCGACCTGGTCCCCGGAGGGGGCCGGCAGGCGCTGGTCACACAGTTCCACGACTCGATCCTCGACGTCTTCCGGTACGGCCGCGCCGACATGCTGGCCGCGCCCGACTTCGCCTGGCCCGTCATCGACCGGTACCGCTCGCCCGGGCAGATGGCCTGGCGGTTCTCCTTCCCCGGGCCTCGCGGCAGACCGGCACCGCCCGTGGTGGTCGGAGGGGACGCCGTGGTGGCGCTCGAGTCGAGCGGGGATCGCGGCAGGAAGTTCGTGGAGTGGCTCACCGGCGAAGACGCGAGCGAGCGGCTGGGAAGCTGGGCCGCCGCCGGGGGTTTCCTGTCGCTCAACAAGAGCGTCCGCGGTTACCCCCAGCCGGTGCGGGGTCTGGTGCCGGAGCTGGAACGAGACGACTCGATCGAGTTCGATCTCTCCGACCGGCTCACGGGCGGGCTGGCCGGCGGGGACGGCCAGGGCCTGTGGCGAGTCCTGACCGAGCTGTTCGCCGCGGTCGCCGTCGACGGGCAGCCGCCCGAGCAGGCCGTGGACCGCGCGATGGGGGCAGTGGTGGCACTGAGCGGGTCGGGGAGGCCGTCATGACGCCCGGCGACGCCTTCCTCTTCGACGTGACACCGCATCACGACATGCGCGCACCGGCCAAGTGGCACGGCCAGGGCCGCTGGGGGGCCTGGTGGCATCTACTGCCCGCCGTAACGCTCGCGGTCGTCGTCCTGCTCGCGCCGCTGGCCGCCAGCATCGTGACGAGCCTGACCAGGGACGACGGCCCGGCCAACTACCTGGACGTCATGACCGACGAGGAGATCTGGCTGGCCCTGCTCCACAACGCCGTCTGGCTGATGCTCGCGATGGCGGTCTGCGCGCTCGGGCTCGGACTCGCCTGGCTCGCCCGGGACGCGGGACCGCGGCTGCGAGTGCTGCTGCTGACCGTGCTGACACTGCCCGCGGTGACCTCCCCGCTGACGGCGGGGGTGGCCTTCCGGCTGATCTTCGACGCGGACCCCCACCGGGGCATGGTGAACGCCCTGCTGCCCGATCGCGTGCTCTTCACCGGCCCCGGCTGGATCTGGCTGGTCCTCGGCCTGGCCTTCGTCTGGCAGTGGACGGGGCTGGCGTTCCTGGTCTTCCACGTGGGCCTGGCCAACGTGCCCGCCGACCTGCTGCGTGTCGGGCGCGTCTTCGGCGCCGGACGGCTCCGCCGTCTTCGCACGGTGGTGATGCCGGCGCTGTTTCCCACGGCGGCGCTGGTGATGCTGATCGTGCTCACCGCCGCCGTCCGCGTGTTCGACCTGGTCCTGGTGGGCGCACCGGGTTCGATCCAGTCCGAGGTGGACGTGGCGGGGCTTTTCTGGTGGCGCCGCCGCGACGATCTCGGAGACGGGCGGGCGTCGGCGCTCGCGGTCGTGTTGTCCGCGATGGCCGCCGCGGTGGTGCTGCTCGTGCTGTGGCGGCTGCGCCGGGACTGGCCGGAGACGGGACAGCGACGGGAACGACCGCACACACCCACGGCGAGGCGTCCCCGGTGGCCCCTCCGCGTCATGTCCGCGGTGATAACAGTGGCCTGGGCGTTCCCCTTCGCCGTTCTGGTGCTCACCTCGTTCCGAGCCCCGGACGCGGTGGCCACATCCGGGTGGTGGACCGGAGGCTACGGCCTGGGATCGTACGGCGAGGCGCTCGACGGCGGCTTCTTCGCCGGTGCGCTGAGCTCCACGGCACAGCGCGGACTGCTGGTCGCCGCCGTCGTCCTGCTGACAGCCATGCCTGCCGCCTATGCCCTGACACACGAGCGGCTGCCTCGCCGTACGCGGCGAGTCGTCGCGGCGGTGGCGGTCGTGCTCGCGGTGCTGCCTCCGCAGGTGCTGGCCGTACCGCTCGGAAAGGTGCTGGGCGCGTCGCTGGGCAGCATCGTGATCCTGGGCTTCGTGCACGCCGCGCTGATGTTGCCTCTGGGGGTGCTGCTGCTGCGCAACGCGTTCATGTCGGTGCCGCGGCCGGTGGTGCTGCGGCCACTGGCCGAAGGACGTTCCGCGATGGTCCAGGTGATGGTCGAGAGCGGTCCCGCGGTGGTGACGGTGGCGGTGATGTCGTTCGTGCTCGTGTGGAACGACCTGGTCGTCGGCCTGCTCCTGAACTGGCCGGCGGCCGACCAGGCGCCGCTGGCCCTGCTCCAGCAGGCGCGTTACTTCGCGACCTCCGCCGGCGGGCTGGCGGCCCAGGGGGTCATGATGACCGCCGTGCCCGCGCTCCTACTGGCGGCGACCGGCAGGTGGCTGGTCCGGGGGCTGACGCAGGGGGTTCGCCGATGAGTTCCCGTCCCCCGGAATCGTCCCGGGAACCGGACAGGCCACGGCCGAGGCTGCCGAGAAATCGCAGGGAACTCCTGGCCGCCATAGTCTCGTTCGGCCCCGCGATGGGGACGGCCATCATCATTGAGATGGCGTTCGATCTTCTCCTGCCGGCGGTCCCTCCCGGGCTCGCCCTCGCCGTGGCCCTGGCGCTGCTCTCCATCCGATGGCTGCGCGGACGCCGCACCCCCGCGCCTCCACCGGTGACGCCCCGGCGGCTCCCCCCGCGGGTCGAACCGCTGATCGGAAGGGACGCCGAGGTGGAGGAAGCGGTCGACCGGGCCCTGGAGCGGGGTCTGGTCGCGGTGCGGGGCGTGGCCGGGCTGGGCACCTCCGCGCTGGCCGTCAACGCGGGGTGGAGGCTGGTGCCGGAACCCGAGCGGCAGCATTACGCGGACCTGCGCGGCCAGGACCCGGACAGCTCCGAAGACACGCTGAGCGTGGTGGAACGGGTGCTGCGGACGCTCGGCCGCCCGCTGGGGTCGATCGAGAGCACGGAGGGCGCGGCGCAGGAGGTCTTCGCCGCGCTCCGGGACACCGGTCACGTCCTGCTCCTCGACAACGTCGAGCGATGGAGCCAGGTGGCATGGCTCCCCCGTTACGTGCCCGGGAGCTGGTTGATCATCGCCGGGGATCTCCGGACGAGCCCGGACGACGCGATTCCGACGGATGTGGCGGTCGTCCAGGTCGGTCTCCTGACCATGGACGACGGGGTGACGTTGCTGCGCTCGCAGATCGCGGCCGACCGGATCGAGGCCGATCCCGTCGCGACGGGCAGGCTGGCGGCTCTGTTCCTGCGCAGGCCCGCGATCGCGGTCGGGATCGGCCGCTGGCTTGCCGAGAACCCGCAGGTTCCGATAGCGGCGCTGGTCGCCGACCTGGAGCAGGGGGCCCACGACCACGCGCTCCAGACGCTGCTCGCCATGCAGCTGCGGCGTGTGAGGCCCGCGGCGCGGCGGCTGCTGGCGTTGCTCGCCCGCACGCCGATCGCCGAACTCGGGCTCGACGAGGCCGTCGCCCTCGCCGGCGGCGCGGAGCGTGACGTCAAGCAGGCGATGGAAGAGCTGGGCCAGCACGGCCTGGTGGAGAAGGTGAGGGAGTCCCGGATCCGCGTGGTGGACGCCGCCCGCACGATCGTGACGCCGCCGGAGGACTGGGAGGCGGCATGGCAGCGCCTGGTGGAGCGCTTCGCGGATCGGGCCGACTTCTTCGCCGAGCGGCTCCCCCGGGAGGAGGCGTGGGGCTGGTTCGGCACCGAGGACAGGGCGTTGCTGCAGATACTGAGGATGCGCCGGCCGCCCGCGTGGGCGGCCGGTCCGCTGTGGCGGATCGCGGACGCCCTGGAGGTGTGGTTCGCGCTGGAGCAGCGTCACAAGGAAAGGCGGGAGGTCGCCCACGCCCTGGCGCACGCGGCCAAGGCCCTGGGCGACGCGGATGTCCGGGCGACCGCCGAGCTGCGGCTGTGCCTGATCGCCCTGGTGCTGGGCGAGCCCCGTGTGGCGCAGGAGCATCTCGACAACGCGGCGGGGCTGCAGGCCGGCGTCGAGTCCTGGCCAGCCCAGCTCCACCTGGCACGGGCGGCGACGCTGCTGGCGACCGGCGACGAGTTCGCCGCGGTGGAGTCATCGCTGGTGCAGTACGGCCAGGCCCTGCCGGGCGGAGACACCACGGGACAGGCCACCCGGTGGATCAACATGGCCGTCCTCCAGGTGCGCCGGGGACAGGTCCGCGGCTTCGAGGGCAAGACGGACGAGGCGAACCGCCTGTACGCGGACGCCCTGGGTACCCTGGTCCAGGCACTCGGGATCGCGCGGCAGGCGGGCGACACGCACGCGGAGGCCCACGCCCAGGAGCTCCTGGCGCTTGTTCACTGGTATCTGGGCCGAGCGCACGACGCCTCAACCGAGTGGAGGAAGGCGGTCGGGCTGTACGAGCGGTCGGGAGACACGATCGGCCAGGCCCGCTGCCAGATGCATCAGGCGGCGGCCCTGCCGGAGGCGAACCGCAGGGAGGCCGCCAGGCTCCTTCGATCGGCCCTGCGACGGCTTCCCGCGACAGGGGTGAGCACCGCCCTGGCGCGGCTGCATCTCGCCCGGGTGGAACCGAAAAGCGCCCGGACGCAACGCGAGAAGGGACTGGCCGCGCTCGCCCCGTGGGACGGAATCGCCGAGCCGCTCCAGGTCACCGAGATACGGCGGCGGTTGCAGAGCCTACGGCCTGCCGGTGCTTTCACGCCTGAGGCGTCTCACGACCCGGCATAGGCCGTACCGGTGTCCGGCCGATCATGAGGATCCGGCCGTCAGGAATAATCCGCCCGCCGCGATGTTGAGCCTGGTTGAAAGTTCAACAGTTAAGAGGATGGTGAGCACGATGCAGTTCGGGATCTTCACCGTGGGCGATGTCACCCTCGACCCCACGACGGGCAGGACGCCGAGCGAGCACGAGCGGATCAAGGCGATGGTCGCCATCGCGCTCAAGGCCGAGGAGGTCGGCCTCGACGTCTTCGCGACCGGCGAGCACCACAACCCGCCCTTCGTGCCATCGTCGCCGACGACCATGCTCGGCTACATCGCCGCGCGGACCGAACGCCTCATTCTCTCCACGGCCACGACCCTGATCACCACGAACGACCCGGTCAAGATCGCCGAGGACTACGCGATGCTGCAGCACCTGGCCGACGGGCGCGTCGACCTGATGCTGGGCCGCGGCAACACCGGACCGGTCTACCCCTGGTTCGGGCAGGACATCCGCCAGGGCATCCCGTTGGCCATCGAGAACTACGCGCTGCTGCACCAGCTGTGGCGCAAGGACGTCGTGGACTGGGAAGGCCGCTTCCGCACCCCGCTGCAGGGCTTCACCTCCACTCCCCGGCCGCTGGACGGGGTCGCGCCGTTCGTCTGGCACGGCTCGATCCGCAGCCCGGAGATCGCCGAGCAGGCCGCCTACTACGGCGACGGATTCTTCGCCAACAACATCTTCTGGCCCAAGGAGCACTTCATCCGCCTGATCGAGCTGTACCGGCAGCGCTTCGCCCACTACGGCCACGGCACCCCGGAGCAGGCCATCGTCGGGCTCGGCGGCCAGGTGTTCATGCGCAAGAACTCCCAGGACGCCGTACGCGAGTTCCGCCCCTACTTCGACAACGCGCCCGTCTACGGCCACGGCCCGTCCCTGGAGGAGTTCACCGACCAGACCCCGCTCACCGTAGGCAGCCCGCAGGAGGTCATCGACAAGACCCTGACCTTCCGGGACTCCTTCGGCGACTACCAGCGCCAGCTGTTCTTGATGGATCACGCCGGGCTGCCGCTCAAGACCGTCCTTGAGCAGCTCGATCTTCTGGGCGAGGAGGTCGTGCCCGTCCTGCGCAAGGAGTTCGCCGCCCGCCGCCCCGCGGGCGTGCCGGACGCCCCCACGCACGCGGCGCTCGTCGCCGCCCGCCTGAACGGCGACGCCGGCACCGAGGCCGAGACGGGCGCACGGCCGTCCGCCCCCGCCGGGTCCCCGGCCTGACCGGCGCCCTCTCCCGCGCACCGGCAAAGAAGAAGGAGAAACAGATGAGCCCCCTGAAGCTCGTGGTCGTCTCGGCGGGTCTCAGCCAGCCGTCGTCGACGCGCCTGCTGGCCGATCGGCTGGCCGAGGCCACCGGGCAGCGCCTGGCGGACGAGGAGCGCGAGGTCGAGGTGCGCGTGATCGAACTGCGCGATCTCGCCACCGACATCGCCAACAACCTGGTCACCGGCTTCCCCGGCGCCGCGCTGCGTGGAGCGATCGAGGCGGTGACGGAGGCGGACGGCGTCATCGCCGTGACGCCGATCTTCACCGCCTCCTACAGCGGCCTGTTCAAGTCGTTCTTCGATGTGATCGACAACACCGCCCTTGACGGAAAACCCGTGCTGATCGCGGCGACCGGTGGTACGGCGCGGCACTCGCTCGCCCTCGAACACGCCCTGCGCCCGCTGTTCGCCTACCTGCGCGCGCTCGTCGTGCCCACCGCCGTCTATGCCGCGTCCGAGGACTGGGGAACGGGCGGGAGCGCGGGCGCCGACGGCCTCTCCGCCCGGATCGCCCGCGCGGCGGGGGAACTGGCCGACCTGCTGGCGCGCCGGCCCGCTCCCGCCGAGCGGATCGACGCCGTCATCCCGTTCGAGCAGCAGCTGGCGGCGCTGCGGTCCTGACCAGGCAGACCCCGACCAGGCAGGCCCTGAGCAGACAGACCCTGACCAGACAAGTCTTGAGCGGACAGACTCCGACCAGACAAATCCTGAGCAGACAGGGACACCTCCAGGAAGCGGGCCGCGTGACCAGCACGCTGAAGCACCTCGATGTCACACCGATCCGTGCCGGAGTCGCGGGCACCGGCACGCGCCCGGATCAACGGGCGCTCGCGGTCACCGGGCCGGCCCGTCAGCTTCTCGATCGCGCGGAACGGTTACGAAGGCCATGGGCGTCGCACCATTCTCGCCCGAACGGGATGCCCTTGCGCCGTATCAGATAGGCCAGGACGCCGATCGTGGCCCACATCAGGATGCCGATGTCCAGCCGTACGCCGGTCAGTCTCAGAGAGGAGACCCCGCCGAGGATCATCACGACGGAGAGTTTTCCCATGAGGATGCCCATGGTCGCGAGCGCGGAGTTGGCCAGCGCCCAGCCCAGTCCTGTGGCGAGGCTTCCCACGACGGCGACGAGCAGGAAACAGGCCACGGAAGCGTAGACCGCGAGCACCGACGCCGGAACTTGACCGGTCAGAGCCGCGCCCGCTCCCCCGACAGCGAGACCGGCGGCCAGGGCCACCAGCAGCTGCCACTGAATGGCGCGATATCTCTGATCCAGGATCGCGTAGTTCACCTGCGTCCGGTCCGGTTCTGCAACCACCTGATTCCCCAATGTCGTCGGTCACTCCCATGCCGACACAGGAGCTTTCCAGCTATCCGTTCCCCATGATGAACGGACACAAGAGAAGATCGGAAACAAATTATTCCTGAGGTGGGAACAATCAGCGCTTGTGGGTAACCGGATAACAAAACAATCGCAATCCATACGGCAAGCCGACGAGCGCGAATTCGAAATCAGCCAAAGAAAGGCTGACGAGAGGCAAAAGCACTCCGATCGAAGGCCGCGCCTTCCGGATCGGGGAACCGTCCTGAATCCCGGACCGATGAGATGCTGTCGGTGAACACGTGCTCGTCCGGGAGGACAGAGTGTCATGGATTTGAACCTGCGATTGGTGGAGGTGCTTCGCGTCGTCGCCGAAGAGGGCAGCATGACCAAGGCCGCGACCCAGCTGCACGTGACCCAGCAGGCGATCAGCGGCCAGATCCACCAGCTCGAACGCCTCGCCGGGACAGAACTGCTCACCCGGACCTCACGGGGGGTAGAGCTGACCTCGGGCGGGAAGGTGGTGGCCCAGCTCGGAGCGGAGATGCTGGCCATCGCGGACAAGATGCTCGCGGAGCTCCGGCTGGTGAAGCAGGGACAGTCCGGACTGCTCAGGATCGCGTGCAAGCCGCAGACCACCGCCCACTTCCTGCCGGAAGCGGTGGCGAACATGCGGCAGGAGGCTCCCGGGATCGAGATCGAGATGACGTCGGTCTCCGTCCTGCGGGAAGAGGTGGAGCTCATGATGACCGGCCATGTGGACGGCGCTCTCATCTGGCTTCCCCTGGGCGACGACCGGCTGAACGCCGTGGAGATCGAGGCGGAGCCCCGGCTGCTCGCGCTACCACCCGATCACCCGCTCGCCGGAAGGGAGAGCGTGACGATCCCCGAGGTGGCGGACGAACCGTTCGTGGGAGCGCATTCGCGCCTGCCCTCGGAGGTCACCCGCTTCTGGCTGGTCGATCCGCGTCCCGACGGCGGCAAGCCGGTCTACGGGCCGGAGGGGCGGACGACCGAGGAATGCCTTCAGTTGATCGCCGACCATCGCGGTGTGATGATCGGCCCGGCCTCGTACGCCGACTACTACAAACACCCGCACCTGGCCTGGGTCCCGCTCGCCGACGTCGAACCGTGCGTCCTGGCCCTGGCCTGGCCGAAGAACGTCCACAACGTGCTTCTGGACACCTTCGCCCGCCACTGCCGCGCCGTGGCCGGCGACTTCCACGTGTGACACGTGTGACACGTGTGACACGTGTGACACGTGTGACACGTGTGCACCGGTGACTTCCGCGTACGGCAGCGGCCGATCCGGCTACAGGGCCTTCAGAAACCTCGCGGCGATCGGCGCCGCCACCCTGCCGCCGCTTCCACCGTTCTGGACGAACACCGCGAAGGCCAGAGGACCGCGATAGCCGATGAACCAGGCGTGATCCTCGGCGTCCTTGACCTCGGCGGTGCCGGTCTTACCGGCCGTGCCGGGCGGCAGGCCGGCCTGGGCGGCCGTGCCCTGGGTGACCACGGCGCCCATCATCGCGCGCAGGCCGGCGGCCACGCCCTCGTCGAGCGGCACCGGAGGCGGCAGGTCAGGAGAGGGGTCGGCGGTCATGATCGCGGGTTTCCAGACGCCGCTCGCGGCCGCGGCGGCGACCTCGGCCATGCAGAGCGGGCTGGCCTGCACCGAGTTCTGGCCGATGGCGTCGGCGCCCAACTGGTCCGGGTTTTCCGACGGCCTGATCCGGCAGGAGCTCAAACCGGGCTTCTCCCGGAATCCGAACCGGTCGGCGGCCTCGGCGCGCAGACGGTCGTCACGCAGCCGCTCGTAGGTCTGCTGGACGAAGGTGGTGTTGCAGGAGAGCGCGAAGGCCGTGGTGAGAGACACGGTGCCGTGATCGATGCCGTCGGCGTTGCTGAAGGACCTGGCGCCCGGAGGGTTGTAGGTCATCGGGCACGCGACCGGCGAGTCCGGAGTCAGGCCGGTGCGGAGCAGCGCCGCGGCGGTCACCACCTTGAACGTCGAGCCCGGCGGGTAGAGGCCGTTGAACGCTCCTCGGGCGCCCAGCGTGTCCGCCACCGCGCGCACCTGCCTGCTCTGGATGTCCACGGCCACGATCGCGGCGGGCCGTCCGACACCGTCCAGGGCCCGCGCGGCGGCGGCCTGCACGGACCGGGAGATCGTGCTCCGCTTCCCCGTGGGCGGCGGATTCGGGGAGGTCAGCAGCGCCCGGCCCGAGGGCACTTCCTCCAGGGTCAGGTTGATCGCCGTGCCGCCCAGCCCGGTGAGGTAGTCACGGTAGTCATCCGCCCTGCTGTCTCGCGGGAACGGCAGGCCTTCGCGGGTGAGCGCGGCCGGCCTGCGGACCTGGGTCTCCCTGAGCCGCAGGCTTCCGCCGTTCCTGAGCGAGGGGTGCAGCGTCTCCGGGGTCCAGAGCACCTTCCAGGCGCCGGACCGCAGCGCCAGGCCCAGGACCGACGAGAACTCCCACCGGCCCAGCCCCCTCACCTCCCGCACTCCCCGGAAGGACACCTCGGCAGCCTCTCCGCCCTGGCGGCGCAGTTCACCCGGGGTGAGGGACAGCGAGGAGACCCGCAGCTCGGTGTCGAACCGCCGGTGCCGCGCGGCGAAGTCGGCGGGCGGGTCGGCGACCAGGCCGAGCATGGAAGGGATGTCGCCGGCCTGCCAGGCGGCGAAATAGCTCGCCGCGGTCAGTTCGGGACCGCCAGGCGAGGCCGGCGCGGAAGTGGGCGTGGCTGCCGGGGGCGGCGTGAGAGAGGAAGCAGGCGAAACCGGGGCGGGAGAGATGGGCGGGGCCGGAGTCAGGGGGGAGGTGGGCGTCGGGGTAAAAGGCGGCTTCTCGGTCGTCCCCTCGGAGAAGCCGGGTTCCGGTGCGGCCACCACGGCGTTCAGAGCGGTCACCAGCCCATACGTGCTGACAGCGACGATCGCGACCACCAGGGCGATCAGGGCGAGGAGCCATCGACTACGCATACCGTCCACTCCCCCTGGTTTTCCACGGGTGCATGTCAGATACAAGATCGTAAAGGTGGCGACCCGCAGCGAACCAGACTCTTGACCCGCTGGCCGGATCCGGCCAGCGGGCATCATGATCACCCCGAGATCCGCCCCGCCGGACGAGGGGGTCCGGCCCCTCCTGCCGGCCGACGGCAACCGGCCCCGGCCAGACCGGAAGTCCGGCCCCTTCGATCAGGTTGAGAGGTTCGGATTCTCAGGCCGGGTGGCGGCGATCCGGCTCCTCCGGTCAGACGAAGGTGTGGACGAGGGTGGCGAACTCCTCGGGGGTGACGATCCGCACACCCAGCGCCGCGGCCTTGTCCCTTTTGGAGCCGGCCTTCTCCCCCGCCACGAGCAGGGAGGTGCGGGCCGAGATGCTGGAGGACGCCTTGCCGCCGGCACGTTCGATGAGCTCGTTCATCTGATTACGGGACAGCGTCTCCAACGGGCCGCTCATCGAGCCGGTGACCACGACGGCCATTCCCGCGAGCGGCAACTCGGCCGCGGAGAGGCCGTCCGGCCCGATGTCGGCGGGGCCGGAGGGGTCGGAGGGGGCGGACACGGTCACGCCCGGCTCGGTCATGTTGACCCCGGCGGCCACCAGTTTGTCGATGAGCGGTGCGATCTCGGCGAGCTCGGCCACCAGCACGGCGGCCTTTTCCGGCCCGATTCCCTCGACGGCCTGGACGCCTTCGACATCGGCGACGCGGATCGCGTCCATCGATCCGAAATGACGGGCGATCCGCCGCGACATCGACCGTCCGGTCCCCCTGACACCCAGCGCGCAGAAGACCTTGTTCAGCGGTTTGCCCTTGGCCCGCTCGATGGCGGCCAGCAGGTTGTCGGTGCTGGTCTCCCCCATCCGGTCCAGGGCCATGATCTGCTCACGGGTGAGGGTGAACAGGTCGGCGAAGTCGCCGATCAGCCCCGCCTCGACGAACTGGACGATACGGGTTTGCCCGAGGCCTTCGATGTCGAGCTGGTCACGGCCCACCGCGTAACTGACCGAGGCGACCGCGTGGCAGGCGCGGCCGCGCTCGCATCGCCACCGCTGCTGGGAGGTGTCGATGCCGCCGCCGCACCGGGGGCAGGTCTCCGGAAACGAGATCGGCTGCTCGGCGCCGGTTCGCAGGTGGACCACCGGTGCCTCGACCCTCGGGATCACGTCACCGGCCTTGTAGACGGTCACGTGATCGCCGAGCATGAGGCCACGGCGGGTGATGTCGGCCGGGTTGTGCAGGGTGGCATAGGTGACCACGCTTCCGTCCAGCCGCACCGGCTCCAGCACCGCGCGCGGGGCGATGATCCCGGTGCGGCCGACGTTCCACTCCACCTCGACCAGCTTGGTGATCTTCTCGACGGCCGGCAGCTTGTACGCGATCGCCCATCGGGGGGCTCGTGAGCTGAAGCCCGCCTGCTCCTGGTCTGCGGCCAGATCAGCCTTGATCACGATTCCGTCGATCCCGAACGGCAGCCCGGCCCGCGCCTCCGCGATCTCCTCGACCCGGGCCTGCGCCTGCTCCAGGGTGGCGACGCGG
Source organism: Streptosporangium sp. NPDC000396 (assembly GCF_042898655.1). Taxonomy (NCBI): domain Bacteria; kingdom Bacillati; phylum Actinomycetota; class Actinomycetes; order Streptosporangiales; family Streptosporangiaceae; genus Streptosporangium; species Streptosporangium sp. NPDC000396. Next base: position 55,521 of record NZ_JBIAZA010000017.1, on the reverse strand, counting down.
ATGCCGGCGACCGGGGTGGCGCCTGTGGTCTGCACACCGAGATCGACGACCAGTTTCATGATCTCGCTGTGCGGCAGCTCCCGAAGACGCCCCGCGAACGCGGAATCGTCATGAGGCGGCAACGGCAGCGCGCCGTACCCGAAGAACGTCATCTCGACGTGATACGGCCGGTCCTTGGCACGCAGCGTCCCCGCGGCGGCGCTGCGCGGGTTGGCGAACGGCACCCCCTCGAACGAGGTGCGGGTCGCGTTCGCGGTCTCGAACTGGGCCGCGGTCAGCAGCACCTCACCGCGGATCTCCACCGTCACCGGCTCCGACAACACCTCGGGCAGGCCGAGGATGGTGCCGATCGCATGCGAGACGTCCTCCCCCGCCGCCCCGTCACCACGCGTCACGAGCTGCGCCAACCGGCCACCACGGTAGCGGGCGGACACCGCGAGCCCGTCCAGCTTCGGCTCCACGCTCCACGCCGTGACCGGACGGCCGAGGCGCCGTTCCAACCCGGCCGCCCATCCGGCGAGATCCTCAGCGGAGAACACGTTGTCCAGGCTCAGCATCGGGACGGTGTGCGGGACATCCCCGGCGACGGCGCCACCGGCGACCTTCCCCGTGGGCGAACCGGGCAGCACATGCTCGGGGTGGGCGGCTTCGTAGACCTCGATGCCGCGCACCAACCGGTCATATGTGTCGTCGTCGACGGCGGAGTCACCCGCCCCGTAGTAGGCCGCGGCGGCCTCGACGGCCATCTGCACGGCCTGGGCGTATTCGGCCTGGTCGGCGATCGGGGTGGCGTGGGGTGCGTCAGTCATGCGCACATCGTGCCGTGCGCCACCGACAATCAACGCGAACCGGCCACGCGGTAACAGCCATTCGGTGACCCGCCCACCGTCAGACTCCGGCATGGGAACGATGCGCGCCGATCCATACGCCCCTGGCGCAGTTACCTGGATAGAAGTCGATCGATTCAAGTCGTGCAGGAACACGGCCCGCCGGGATTCGCCTTCCGGATGCCGCCGCGGGCGTCGAGCGCGATCTGACAGCAGGCCAGCACCATCTCGCGCAGCCGGGCACGGGCCCGCTGGACGCGGGACTTCATGCCAGGGACGGATATTCCGGTACGGCGTGCGGCCTCGGCTTGGGTGAGGCCTTCGTATTCGGTGAGGGTGATGGCCTCCCGGTAGTGGCCGGACAGCCGCGGCAGCATCGCGCTCAGGCAGCAGGCCAGTGCCGCCAACCTGTCGAAGTCATTCGCGCCGGGGCCCATGCTGCGGTCGAAAGCGGCCCGGGCGTGCGTCCGGTTCGCGCGGAGGGCGGCTCGCCGGTGGTCGACGATCGCGTTGCGGGTGATCTGATAGACCCACGCTTCCAGCCGCTCGTGATCGCGCACCGCGTCGATGCCCTGGCCCATCTTGAGAAACACCTCCTGCACGATGTCCTCGGCGTCGTCGGGGCAGTCGATACGGCGGGCGGCAAAGGCGACCAGTCGTTCCCGCATCTCGGACCAGAGCCGAGCCGCGTCGGCGGTTTCCTGACGAGCCGAGGTCATCGAGGTGTCGTTCCTTCCCGTGCGGGAGGGGCCGACGAAGCCGGCCCCTCCGAGTGGATCACTGGCAGCCACAGCTGCCGGGCGCTTCGGCGGCCAGAGCGCCGGCGGGAGCACCACAGCATTCGGCCTTGGCCTCGGGTGCGCAGCAGGCCTGCTGTGCGGTGGCCGAGCAGCAGGCCGCGGCGTCGGCCGCGGTCTCGGTGCCGGTGCCGGTGCCGGTGCCGGTGCCGGTGCCGGTGCCGGTGCCGGTGCCGGTGCCGGTGCCGGTGCCGGTGCCGGTGCCGGTGCCGGGAGTATGGGGCGCGGTCATGGCGGATCGTCCTTTCCTTGGGAAGTTCGTCATCGGGGTAGACGGCCGATCCGGGAAAGGGATGCACCCGGCGCACCTGGCTGGTTAGACCACCACCTAATTTGACATTCCTCTAATTAGAGAGGCAAGGTGGGTGCTACTTAGACAGACTTCGAAACAATAGGTGTGTGATGCGCGCGCCGCGTTCGCCGGATCGCCTCTGCCGTCACGTTCGGCGAAGCCCGCTCCGAGGTGCGCGCCGCCGCCTACCGTACCTGGGCACGGTGGACCGCGCCCGCGCCAACGGCCTGATGCTCCATCAGCCCTTGATGATCAACACGCGACTTTCAGGAGAGACGCTCATGAGTGGTGGATGCTGCGGTCCGGCGGCCGTCGAGCCCAAGGAGCTCGCCCCCCGAGCCGAGGGCGCCGAACTTCCCGTGGTGGTGATCGGCGCGGGACCTGTCGGCCTGGCCGCCGCCGCCCACCTGGCCGGACGTGGCATCGACTTCCTGGTCCTGGAGGCCGGTGACCAGGCCGGTGCCTCGGTTGCGCGATGGGGGCACGTGCGGACCTTCAGCCCGTGGAGGTTCAACATCGACGCCGCCGCCCGCCGCCTGCTGGAGGCCGACGGCTGGAACGCGCCGGACACCGACTGGCCGCCCACCGGCGCCGAGCTCATCGCCGACTACCTCGCCCCGCTGGCCGAGCTCCTCGGGACGAAGATACGGCTTGGCGCGAAAGTGAGTGCGATCAGCCGCCTCGGCTATGACCGCGTCCGCACCAACGGCCGCGACGACGCGCCGTTCCTGATCCGCCTCGACAGCGGTGAGGAACTTCAGGCACGGGCCGTCATCGACGCCTCCGGCACATACACCAGCCCGAACGTGCTCGGCGGGAGCGGCCTGCCCGCCCGCGGCGCCCTCGGCACCCGGCTGCGCGCGCACGTCGAGTCCGGCCGCATCCGGCTGCTGACCGGCTTCTTCACCCACCGCGTGCGGGAGACCGCCGAAGGCGTCGAAGTCATCAGCCGCGCCCCGTCCGGCGCCGAGCAGAGCGTGACCGTGGATCTGATCGTGGCCGCGACCGGCTACCGCCCCGACCACTCCTTCGCCGCGGAACTGCGCCTGGACCTGGATCCGATTCTCGGCTCCACCCGCGCGCTGGCCCCGCTGATCGACCCCAACCAGCACTCCTGTGGCACCGTACCCGGACATGGCGTGAACGAGCTGTCCCATCCGGAGCCCGGGTACTACGCCGTCGGCGTCAAGAGCTACGGCCGAGCGCCCACCTTCCTGATGGCCACCGGCTACGAGCAGGTCCGCTCGGTCGTCGCGGCCCTCGCCGGAGACTGGGAGGCGGCCCGTGAGGTCCACCTCGACCTGCCCGAAACCGGCGTCTGCTCCTCCAGTCTCGCCGAGGCACAGGAGCGGCGGGTGGGGCTGGCCACTGGGATCAGCGGCGGGTTACTGTCCATACCTCTGCCGCCGGCCACCGTCGACGCCGGCAGTGGTGGCGGCTGCTGCGGCTGAGCCGTACCACTCGAAAGGAGGCTCTTGATGCCGGAGGGTCACCCCACTGCGGTCCAAAGAAATGCGCTGCGCCTCATCTGCGACCACGAGACGACGGCGGACGGCCGCCGGCTGATCGGCGGCCAGGGCGCGTCCGCGTGAGCACGGCTGCTCCGCAGGCCGCCGCTCCGGCCAAGGGCGGCGGCCGTTTCACGCGCGGCCGGCGGATCGTCGCGGCCCTGTCGATCACCCAGACCATCGGCTACGGCGTGCTCTACTACGCCTTCTCGGTGTTCCTGGTGCCCATGACCAGCGAGCTGAAAGCGAACAGAACGCAGGTCGCCGCCGCGCTCACCGCCGCGGTGCTGACCATGGCGCTGTGCTCCCCGCTCGTGGGCCGCTGGCTGGACGCCCATGGCGGCCGCGCCCTGATGACCACCGGATCGGTGCTCGGCACGCTCGCCGTACTGGCCTGGTCACAGGTCACCAGCCTGCCCCAGCTGTACGGCGTCTTCGTGGCCGTCGGCATCGCCTCGGCCATGGTGCTGTACGAGCCCGCGTTCGCGGTCATCGTCACCTGGTTCGACGGCCGGACACGGGCGAACGCGTTGCTCGCCCTGACCATCGTGGCCGGGTTCGCTTCCTCGATCTTTCTGCCGCTGTCCGGTCTGCTGGTCGACCGGTACGGCTGGCGCCAGGCGCTGATCATCCTCGCCGCCCTCTACGGTGTGGCCGCGATCCCGCTGCACGCCTTCGTGGTGCGCCGCCGTTCCGACCCCATCCCGGCGGCGCGGGGGCCCGCTCAACGCGCCGACCTGGTCAAAGCAGCGGTGCGGGCGCGGCCGTTCTGGCTGCTGGTGGCCGCCTTCACCGCTCACGGCGGGGCCGTGGCCACCATCGCGGTCCTGCTCGTCACCTACCTGATCCACCTCGGCCACCCACCCGTCTTCGCCGCCGCCATCGCCGGGCTGCTGGGCGTGCTGTCGGTCACCGGCCGCCTGGTCACCACCGGGCTGCGCCGCCGCTGGGCCGCCGCTCCCGTGGCCGCCGCGGTCTTCGTCCTGCAGGGAGCCGGCGCGCTGTTGCTGCCTCTGGCAGGCCGGACCGTCACGGGTGCGATCGGCTGCGTGCTGCTGTTCGGGCTCGGCTTCGGCGTCGCCACCATCACCCTGCCGCACCTGCTCGCCGAGCGGTACGGCACTGCCGTCTATGCCACTCTGTCCGGCCGGATCGCCTTGTTCTCCGTCGCCGACAAGGCCACCGCCCCGCTGGCCGGGGTGGCCCTGGCCCAGGCGATCGGCTACGGCTGGGTGATGGGTGCCGTGGCGCTGGCCTGCGGAATCGCGGCATTGGCTTTGGTCGCCTACCACCGCCTATAATTTAGACGGATGTCGAAATAAGGAGTCACGGGATGGCCACCCCCACCGCCGCCTGCTGCGCCCCCATCGTCCGGGCGCCGCTGACCGAGGCCGACGCGGCCGAGCTGGTGGTGCTGCTCAAGGCGGTCGCCGACCCGGTGCGGCTGCGCCTGCTGTCGATGATCGGCTCCCACGCCGGCGGTGAGGCGTGCGTGTGCGACCTGACCGACGCCTTCGACCTGACGGCCCCCACGATCTCCCACCACCTCAAGGTATTGCGCACCGCCGGACTGATCGACTGCGAGCGGCGCGGCACCTGGGTCTACTACTGGATCGTCCCCGCCGCGGTTGCCCGGCTGGGTGAGCTGTTCACCCCGCTGGCGCAGCCCGCCGCGGTCTGAAATTCCGGCACCGCGCCTGGACGGCTTGGGCTATCGCCCGCTGTCGAGCTCGCTGATGAGTTGTTCGATCCGGGTGCGGATCTCATCACGGATGGGGCGGACGGCCTCGATCCCCTGACCGGCCGGATCGTCCAGCTTCCAGTCCTCATACCGCTTGCCGGGGAAGTACGGGCAGGCATCGCCGCAGCCCATGGTGATGACCACGTCGGAATCCTGGACCGCCTCGGTGGTGAGGATCTTCGGAGTCGCGCCGGCGATGTCAATGCCCACCTCGGCCATCGCCTCGACGGCGACGGGGTTGATGGTCTCGGCGGGCGCCGAGCCCGCTGAGCGGACCTCGATCCGGTCGCCGGCCAGGTGGGCCAGCCACCCGGCGGCCATCTGGGAGCGGCCGGCGTTGTGCACGCACACGAACAGAACGCTGGGCTTGTCACTCACGAGTGGATCCTTTCCGTCGATTGTCGAGCTCATGCGATGACGCACCGGCCGGATGGCCGGGAGGTGAAGGGTCAGCGATGGCCGGCGTGTGGGATGACCGGTTCCTCCGCGACGGCGGCCGGGCGGCCGGGCGGCCGAACAGGCCGTGGACCAGCAGCAGGCCGATGACACCACCGGCCAGCTGCGCCAGGACGAAGCCGGGCACCGAGGCGACCGCGATGCCCGCGAAGGTGTCGGAGAAGACGCGGCCGACGGTGACGGCGGGATTGGCGAAGCTGGTGGAGGAGGTGAACCAGTAGGCGGCCCCGATGTAGCCGGCGACCGCCGCCGGGGCGAGCGCCGTACGGCCCGACCGGGTCAGGCAGAAGATGACCAGCACCAGCCCCGCGGTCGCGACGGCCTCTCCGAGCCACAGGTGGGCCGCAGAGCGGCCGGTCGTCGCCCAGGTGATCGCGGGCTTGTCGAACATCGCGTTGGCCAGGATCGATCCGCCGATCGCCCCCAGGATCTGAGCGGCGGCATAGGCGCCGAGGTCGCCTGCGGACAGCCCCGTCCCGGTCTGCCGCCCCTGCCACCAGTCGGCCGCCGACACCACCGGGTTGAAATGGGCGCCGGAGACCGGGCCGAGCGTGACGATGAGCACGGCCAGGCCGAAGACGGTGGCGGTGGAGTTCTCCAGCAGCTGCAGGCCGACATCGTGCGGGGACAGGGTCTGGGCCATGATGCCGGAGCCGACCACGACACTCACCAGCAGCGCGGTGCCGAGGAACTCGGCCAGGACACGACGGGCGAGCGGGATCACCTGGTCGCCCCGGCGGGCATGCCGAGCAGGGCCGACAGCTCGGCCAGCGTCTCGGGCACGATCCGGTAGTACACCCAGGAGGCGCGGCGCTCGGAGGTGAGCAGGCCGACCTCCTTGAGCACCTTGAGGTGGTGACTGATCGTCGGCTGGGACAGCGCGAAACTCGCGGTCAGGTCGCACACGCACGCCTCACCCCCGGCATGGCCGGCCACGATGGACAGGATGCGCAGCCGTACCGGATCGCCCAGTGCCTTGAACACCTGCGCCAGACCGGCCGACCGTTCCTCGCTGAGCGGCTCGCGGGCGAGGGGTGAGCAGCACTCCAGCAGGGGCAATGCCTCCATGACCTGTCCTTATCGAGATTCGCCGATATCAGTGGATATCAATATTGACGGTGGTCGATCTCGGCGGGATGACGGGCGAATGAACGTCAGATGGACAGCCCCTCCGGTGCGGGACTTTTCCCTGTGACTTGCCAGGCATTAAACACAAGTTTAGCATCCTAAACATGTGTTCAGCATCATCGGACCTGACCACCCAGGCCAAGATCCGTAACGCGGCCGTCGCGCACTTCGCCCGAGACGGCTTCCAGAAGACCAACCTGCGCGCCATCGCGGCGACCGCGGGAGTGAGCGCCGGCCTGGTCATCCACCACTTCGGCAGCAAGGACAGGCTCCGGAGCGTCTGCGACGAGCACGTCCTGCGCATCCTGGTCCAGCGGGCCGACAACGCCCGCCCGAGCGGCATGCAGGACCTCTTTCGCGAATACCTGTCCAACCCGGAGGAGTACCGCCTCCAGGTGCAGTACATGCTGCGCGCGATCGAGGAGGACACGCCCGCCGCGGCCACCTTCGTCAACACACTGGTGGACGAGTCCGAGGAGATCCTGCGGGCCGGGATCGCCGACGGCACGATGCGCCCGTCCTCGGACGTGCGGGCGCTGGCGGTGCTGAACGTGCTCAACAGCGTGGCCACGCTGACCATGCCGCCCGCCCTGGCGCGCACGCTGGGCTACGAGCGGTTCGGCCCCGACGTGCTGCGCCGCCTCGCGCTGCCCACGCTGGAGCTCTACACCCACGGTCTGTTCACCGACGACGCCGCGCTGAAGGCGGCCAGGGCCGCGCTGGACGACTCACCACAGGAAAAGGACTGACACGATGGCCATCACCCTCCCCAACCTCACGCCGCTGGAGAACACGCTCTGGCTCACCCTGGCGGGCAAGGCGCTCGACTACCGCGCCAAACACCCGATCCTGCGCGACAAGAGAGCCGACGACGTCGTCAGGAAGCTCGACTACGACGCCGGGCAGTTCAAGCTCTCCGCCAGCCCCGTCGCGGGCATCGCGCACCGCTCGCTGGTCATGGACAACATCGTGCGGCGGTTCATCGCCAAAAATCCCGACGCGGTCGGGCTCGATCTGGGTGCCGGACTCGACACCCGCGTCTACCGGGTCGACCCGCCCGCCACCGTCGAGTGGTACGACGTCGACCTGCCCGGCGTGGCCAAGGCCCGGCAGCTGCTGCTCCCCGAGCGCCCCCACGCCCACACCATCGGCTCGGACCTCAATAACCCCCACTGGCTCGACGAGGTCCCCGCAGACCGCCCGGCCGTGATCGTCGCCGACGGCCTGATCGGGTTCCTGTCCAGGGAGGAGCTGGCCACCCTCCTTGACCGTCTCATCCGCCACTTCCCCACGGGGGAGATCTGCTTCAACGGTTACACGCGGTTCCACGTGTGGGCGGCCAGGAAGTACGCCGGCACCCAGTCCGTCGCCCCCTACCTGAGGTCTCCCGGCTTCGACACCCCGCAGGACATCGAGCGCCTGGAGCCCCGCATGAAGCTGGTACGCGAGATCTTCCTGGGCCGCGAGCCCGAGGTCGCCGACTATCCGTGGACCACTCGCCTGGCCAGCTTCCTGACCGCCTGGAGCACGTCCATCTCGCGCAAGGGCACCGCCATCCAGCACTACCGTTTCTAGGGCCTGTACGGACTCAGATCCTTAGATGGGCCGAAGGCTTCGGATCCACATGACGGCACCGCGTAGATGGAGACCGGCGAGGTAACTTCGGAAGTCTTGCCGAAGCGGAAGGCCGGCCCGCACCACTCTTTGATCCGGTTAATGCACCGTTCCGCTGCGTTGCGCTGCCTGTAGAGGTCTGGATCATGGCTGACCGGGCGGCCGCCGATTGATCGGGGTGCCGGTCCAGCTCAGATAATCCGAGCCGTGGACCGGCGGCGCGACAACGCCATGCGCAATTCCGGCCTCTGTAGATCGCCTCAGGAAACGCCGTCGATTTCCTTCATGTATGCGCTGTAGATCAGCCTGTCGTCCGCGGAGAATGCGGCTGGGTTGATGAATTCGAATCCGAAATCACGGTAAACGATGTTCGTTCTGTTGTACAGCTCGTTGTCGCTCGTGGACCAGCCCCCAATGGACTGTTTATTGCTGGGATTGTAGATCTGGAACGAGTCGCCGTCGAAGACTCCACCCGTTACCCATTTTTGTGCGGTCATCTTATCGTAACTGTCGTACAGCTTGCAGGCGCCCGTTGTATTCCGCCAGTTGAAGTAGAGGACGGCCCCTCCGATCGTTGCATTGATCACGAGGTTCCCGACGGAGTCTTGGTATAGCGACCAGCGTATGGCCCCCTCTCTTGTGCTCTTCGACGCCCAGAGCCACTTGTCGTCGCCGTTCGAGACCACGTAGCAGCTGAAGCCGGTGTTATACAGGAAGCCGACAAAAGTCGTCCCGGTGGCGAAGAGCGATGCGGTCAGCCAGCTGAAAGGAAGTGTCGGCCAGAGACTGGCCAGTTCTCGGTCAAGGACTTCCCCGTCCCCCTGCGACTTGACCCGCGATTCCCGGGCTTCATGCACCCGTGCCAGTACTTCGCTGCGACGCTGCTTCAGATCTTCCATGACCAGTCCTTCGACGAGTAGGATTTTGGGAATTCGGCATGCCGATAAAGAAGGCGGCACACTCATGGATTCTGACTATTCCAGCACGGTCAGTGATACCCGGGGCGCCGAATAAGATAACCCAGGACCAGGTAATTTGAACCCATTGACCGATCGCCGAGGTAATCCCAGCAGGCGTAATAGGTGAGACAGGAGCAGATCATCGTAGACGCGGAGGTGTTCTCTTTCCCCCTGACACGGGACGTGAAGTCCCCGTAGAAGCGAAACCTTCAAGCAGGGGGCCTCGTAGTTTTCGGCCGTGGATCCAACGAAGTAGTGCCTGACCAACACTTACAGAAAGACGGTTCGGCCTGACCTGCCCGGCCTGCGGCGATGGCCGCATGGCAGGCCTGCGGGCTGCTGTCACCGCCGGGGCGGTGTTCATGCACTGGCTGATCTTCCAGAGCTTCTCCACCATCGGTGTGCTCTGCCGTACTGCGTGCTCGTGCAGCTACCGCGAAGTCGTCCTTATCAGCTGGTTCCTTGGCATCATCACCCTGATCGGTGTCCAGTTCTGGTCGTACAGGAGCACCTTGGCGTGACCGTCCCTGTTCGTCATGCCGGATGAGCGGTAGCCGCTGATGTCGTCGCTGCGGGCATGTCCCATTCGTGGATGCCGGCCAGGGGTGACCGGCGGCGTTCTTGGCCGCCCGTGGGAGATCTGCGTACTACACACCGCGTGTTTCTCAGGAGACGAACGGCCTACCGCTCTGCCGAAGGCGCGCAGCATGAGCAGCCGGGAGCGCATCCGCATGCGTCTTCGGCGCCCTCCCCGGTGAGGGGGATCGCGGGTACGGCGCAGCAGGCGTCGCCGCGCCAGGCCTCACGGCCTTCCTTGACGGCGACGGCTGCGATGACGAGGGCGGCGATGGGATCGGCCCAGGACCAGCCGAACAGAGTGTTGAGGGCCAGGCCGACGAGCAGAACCGCGGACAGATACGTGCACAGGAGTGTCTGCTTGGAGTCGGCGACCACGCTGGCAGAGTTCAGTTCGCGTCCGGCCCGCCGCTGGGCATAGGACAGACCGGGCATCACGGCGAGCGACAGGGCCGCGAGCACCAGGCCGACCGAGGAATGCTCCGCCTCCCCGACGCCGAAGAGGGCTCGGACCGCGTCGACGGAGACATAGATCGCAAGCGCGAAGAAGGAGATGGCGATGATGCGCAGGGCGGCGCGTTCACGCCGCTCGTGGTCGGCGCTGGAGAACTGCCAGGCCACGGCCAGCGCGGAGGCGACCTCGATAACGGAGTCCAAGCCGAAGCCGATCAGCGCCGCGGAGGAGGCGATCGTGCCGGCGGTGATGGCGACGATCGCCTCGATCACGTTGTAGGTGATCGTCGCGGTCACCAGCCAGCGGATCCGGCGGGCCAGCGCTGTCCGCCGTGCCGGGGTCGGGCCGAGAGAGAGCGTGGTCACGTGGTCTCCTGATCCGAGCAGCAGGTGGAGCCGGGCGGGCAGGAGTCGTGGTCGATGATCAGCACCAGCGAGGCGAGTTCGGCCAGCGCGCGAGCCAGCCGGGGGTCGGCGAGCTGGTAGCGAACCCGGCGCCCGACCGGGGTGGCGGTGACCAGACCGCAGCCGCGAAGGCAGCTCAGATGGTTGGACACGTTGCCGCGAGTGAGTTCCAGCTGGTCGGCGAGGTCCGCTGGAAAGGCCGGTCCCCACAGCAGGGCAAGGAGCAGTCGTCGCCGGGTGCCGTCGGCCAGGGCGGTGCCGATCCGCTCCAGGGCCGTGGCGTCCACGGCGACACCGGGCTGCTTTATCGTCATCTCCACGCCTTGACGATAAAGCCAAGGCTTGATTCAGTTCAAGCTGAACAATAGGGCGAGAAGTCAGCGATAGGGCAAACCGGCGCGCCGTGTTTGCCGCGGGCACGACCTCACCGCGATAGCCATCGCTGCGGCCACGGCGACCGGAACGCACGTCGTCGGCGCGGAACGGAAGATGCCGTCCCGTCCGGCCGGAATCTCCGGATCGCACGAAAGTCACCCCCGGTAGCCATCAGCCACGGAGAGTAATGTATTTTTGTGGTCATGATCGTATCGATGCGGCGAGTCGCACAGCGCGGAGGCATTCTCTCCGCGCTGTGCCTGGCCGTACTCGATATTGTCGTACTGCTGCACCTGGGGTTATGCGTTGCCGCATCCGCTCATGCGGCTCACCATCACGAGTTCGACGCCGAACGACCTGCGGTCGTTTGCGACATGAGCGCCGGACCTCACGCCCCGATCGGTTCAACGGTGTTCCAGGGTGGCATGCCGTGCCCTCAACTTCCCGCCGGGAATGACCACACGCTGTGCGGCGCGGCGGCTGGATCACCGATCATCGGCACGCGTGTCCTGATTCCCGGCGGACGGCCCGCCTGCGTCCCGGTGACGGCCGAGACAGCCGTCGTGGCGTCTCCGATATGGGCGCAGCATTCCTCACAGCCGGTCCGCCCGCTTCCAGGGGCGGCCTTGCTCTTACTCAAATCCGTTTCCCGCATATAGCCGCCCTACGGGCACGCTCGCGAACGACTCAACGCTCGACACGATCGGCATGAGCCGTGGCTTCAGCATGCCCAAAAGCGAGTCGACCACATCGCATTTATGGGAACGGATCATGACATACACGCTTAATTCAACACAGATCACCACTCCTCTGCTCAGCCAGATGATCACTGGAAACACCTGCCACACCCCGGAACACGTGGTCGGCAACACGCCGGTCCTGTGGATTCCAGAGATCGTCTCGGGACAGGGCCGCGGCTTCTGGGCGAAGCTGGAGGGCAGCAACCCGGGGGGAATCAAAGACCGCTCCGCGCTCTACATCGTGGAGCGGGCGCGTGATCGCGGCGACCTGCGGCCGGGCGCACCCATCGTGGAGTCCACCAGCGGGACCTTCGGCCTGGGTCTGGCGCTGGCCGGGATCGTCTACCGTCACCCGGTGACGCTGGTGACCGATCCGGGAATGGAACCGCTCATGCGCCGCCTGCTGGCGGCCTACGGAGCCCGCGTCGTCGTCGTCACCGAGCCCCACTCGGTGGGAGGCTGGCAACAGGCCCGCCGAGAGCAGGTACGCGACCTGCTGAAGGACTACCCGGACGCCTACTGCCCGGACCAGTACAGCAATCCCGACAACGTCACCGCCTACGCGGGGCTGGCCATGGAACTGGCCGGCCAACTGGGCCGGATCGACGTGCTGGTGTGCAGTGTCGGCACCGGCGGCCACAGCGCGGGCGTCGCCCGCGCACTGCGCCGCTTCTATCCCGACCTGCGGCTCGTCGGCGTCGACACGATAGGATCGACGATCTTCGGGCAGCCCGCGCGATCCCGGCTCATGCGCGGCCTGGGCAGCAGCATCCATCCGCGCAACGTGGCGTATGAGCTGTTCAGCGAGGTGCACTGGGTCGCGCCGCCGGAAGCGGTATGGGCCTGCCGGCGCCTGGCGGCGCTGCGGTACGCCACCGGCGGCTGGAGCGTCGGGGCAGTCGCCCTGGTGTCATCCTGGCTGGCCCGCACGCTGCCCGGCCACACCCGGATAGCGGCGATCTTCCCCGACGGCCCCCACCGCTACTTCGACACGGTGTTCAACGACGACTACTGCGCGGCCCAGGGCCTTCTCGGCTCGCCGATGGCGCTCGATCCGGAGGAGGTCGGCCACCCGGCCGAGCGCGAGCTGACGCGCTGGGCACGCTGCGAGACCGTGGTCGATCCACTCACCGGCATGCGGCACGCCGTCACCGGCGAAGGGACAGGCGCCGATGAGGGGACACGGCGGTGAGAAGCACACTGGCCCTGGCGCGGTCCTTCGACCGGCCGGTGAAACTGCTACTGGTCAACCAGCTCACCATCAACACCGGCTTCTACATGCTGATGCCCTACCTGGCGGGCCACCTGTCCGGCACGCTGGCGCTGCCGACGGCGCTGGTCGGCCTCATTCTCGGCATCCGCAACCTCAGCCAGCAGGGCATGTTCCTGGTCGGGGGAACCCTCGCCGACCGGCTCGGCTGCAAACCCATGATCGTCGCCGGATGCGGGTTGCGCACCATCGCGTTCCTGCTGCTGGCGGTGGCCGAGTCCCTCCCCGCGCTGGTGATCGCCTCAGCGCTGACCGGGTTCGCCGGCGCGCTGTTCAACCCCGCCGTACGGGCCTATCTCGCTCATGAGGCGGGCGAGCGCAAAGTCGAGGCCTTCGCGGCGTTCAATGCCTTCTACCAGCTCGGCATCCTGATCGGGCCCCTCATCGGCCTGCTGCTCAACGGCGTGGCGTTCACCCTCGTCTGCCTCACCGCGGGCGTGATGTTCGCCGTCCTGACGATCGCCCAGATCCAGGCCCTGCCACCCCAGGCCGGGAACCGGGAGCGGGAAAAGCGCGCGGTGCTGCTCGACTGGCGCGAGGCGATCACCAACCGCCCCTTTCTACTGTTCGCACTCGCCATGATCGGCTCGTACGTGCTGAACTTCCAGGTCTACCTCGGCCTGCCGCTGGAGGTTCGCCGGATGACGGCCGGCGAGCTCGGAGTGACCCTCATCTTCGTGCTCTCCGGGCTCATGACCATCGCCGGGCAGGCACAAGTGACGGCGTGGGCGGCCCGGCGGTGGCGCCCGTCCCAGGCCATCACCCGGGGCCTGCTCCTGATGGGGCTGGCCTTCACCCCGCTCGTGCTGGCCGCACCGCTGACGGGCACCACCGCCGTCACGGCCGGAGGTATCCCCCACGCGCTCTTGCTGTTGCCGGTCCTCGGCACGGCGGCGCTGCTCAGCCTGGCCACCATGATCGTCTACCCCTTCGAGATGGCGACCATCGTCACCCTCGGCGGTGAACGCTTGGTGGGCACCTACTACGGGCTCTACAACACCCTGGCCGGCATCGGCATCGCCGCGGGCAACCTGCTGTCGGGCTGGGCACTGGACCTCGGCAAGACGACGAGCCTGCCCAGCCTGCCGTGGCTGACCCTGGCATTGATCGGCATCGGATGCGCGGCGGCCGTACGCGCCTTGGATCGATCGGGGCGCCTGTCCGCCTCGCCTGAGGCGGTGTCAGCGGCATAGGCCTCGTGGGCGCTCGGCGGGCGCGTGCCGGTGGCCGCAACGCGCTCGCCGAGCGGCCCGGCGGATGAGCATGGCGCCGGATGAGCTCCGGATCGTCGTGCCTTTCAGCCGGGCATTCGCTGGATGAGACCTCGCAACGCGGCAGCGAGCTGATCGACGTCGTCTCGCGAGCTGAACAGCGCCGGGGTCACCCGGACGCAGTCCCCCCTGGCGGGCCCGCCGCGGCGCACCGTGAAGATCCGGTGCCGGTCGAACAGGGCTTTGGCGATCGCGACGTTGTCGGCCTCCGACGTACGCCCGGTCACCCGGAAGGCGGTGATCGCGCCGTACATGGCGGGGTCCTCGGGCGTGAGGATCTCCATGCCGGGGAGGTCGCGCACCTGGTGGACCCAGCGGTCGCGCAGGTAGCGCAGGCGTGCCTGCTTGATCGGAGCGCCGAGGGTGTCGTGGAGGTCCAGGGCGGTGTCCACCGTGAGGATGGGCGCGACGTCCATGGTGCCGGAATGGACCCGCGAGCGGATGTCGTCACCGGGGTAGGTCTCGTCGGCGAGGGCGGGATCGATGTCGGCCAGGCGGCCGGTGCGGATGTAGAGGAATCCGGATCCCAGCGGCGCCCCCATCCACTTGTGCAGGGAGAACACTGCGAAATCCGCCCCGAGGTCATCGGCGGTGAAGTCGAGCTGTCCCCAGGAGTGGGCGGCGTCGACGATCACGTCGACGCCCTTCTCCCGGGCCATCGCGACGATCTCCCGGACCGGCAGGACGAGCCCGGTGCGGTTGTTCATGTGGCTGAGCAGGAGCAGCCTGACCCGCGGGTGGTCGCGCAGCGCCTCGGCGTAGGCGTCCAGTACGGCCTGCCGGGTCGCCGGCTCGGGAATGATCATCCGCTCGACCTGCACGCCGCGCCGGTCGCGCAGCCAGTTCATGGCGTAACGCGCGCTGTGGTAGTCGAGGTCGGCGTACATCACCGCGTCGCCCGGCCGCAGCCGGTTGTAGCCGCCGATCAGGTTCTGCAGGGCCTCGGTGCCGCCGCGGGTCAGGGCGATCTCCTCCGCGGACGCGCCCAGGACGGCGGCGATGCGCTTTCTGGCCTGGGTGGCCTGGGCGGTGTAGGAGGTGCGCAGCAGGTGGGAGTTCAGCTCGTTGAGACGGTCCACGTTACGGTGGTAGGCGTGGCGCACCGGCTCGGGCATGATCCCGTAGTAGCCGTTCTCCAGGTTGATGAAGTCCGGGCTGACCTTGTACTGCCGCGCCACGGTGTGCCAGAAGCCCTCGTCCTGAGCCAGCCGGTCCGGGGTGACCCCGGTGGGAACGGTCACGGGCTCAGGATCCGGTGACCTCGAGGCCGACGGCCACGGGACAGAGAAAGTGGCCAGCGCGCCGACCCCGGCGATCATTTCACGCCTGGACAAGGTCATCGAATCTCTCCCCCTGGAACGGTGAGAGTTCCGCCCCGGCGGGATCTCACCCGTTGTAGTGACCGGGTTCCAGTGTGAAACGGCCGACCGTCGCGGAGCGGGTATCGGCACCGTCCCGGCGTGGCGTGGTGCGCGGCAGGCGGTGAGTGCTCTCCCAGAAACGTCAGATCCCGCGTGCTCTGTCAACCTGCTCGGCTTCCGCCAGGAGTTCTGTGCCTGCCTGACAGGGTGAGGTAATGAGCCGTTCGAGGAACCTTTGACGCAACGGCATATGCCGCCGAGATCTTTGCATTGCAGCCACATCGGCGCGAACACGATCGCGCTGTAGAACAGGTGCAGCTGGACACCAGGACTGGACCAGGCTGGTCGTGACCGGGTTTGGCCGCGGCGCGCCGTGGCGGGCATGCCGGCGAGATTCGGACGGATACCTGTGGCGGTGGTGCTTGCCATCGCCGCGCTACTGCTACCCCTCGATAGGGCGGCCACCGAGCCGAGACCTACCATCACACAAGCCAAGGCGAAGTTGAAGAAGCTCAACGACCAGGCAGGTAGGGTCGTCGACCGCGCGCCTGATCGCCGAACAGACGAAACTGCTGCGCAGGCTGGGTGCCTTCCGAGTCGGGAACCCCAACAGCACCGGCATCGTCTACACGGGTCCGGCCTCGGGTAACGCCAGAAGCGCGTTGGTGTTCGCCTACGCGCAGGTCGGCAAGCCATACCAGTGGGGAGGCGAAGGTCCAGGATCGTACGACTGCTCAGGGCTTATCCAGGCCGCCTGGCGCAACGCCGGGATCAACCTCCCTCGCACCACTTGGGAACAGTGGAGCTGGGGAGCCAGCAGGCGAGCGCCACTGGACCTGAACCAGTTGCAGCCCGGCGACCTGTTATTCAGCAAGGGTCTCGGTCACATGGGAATGTACGCAGGTGGCGGCAAGATGGTGCACGCCCCACGGACCGGCGACATCATCAAGGTCGTCGACCTCGATGACTACTGGTGGGGGCGCTTCCTCGGCGCTGTCCGGCCTTGACGAGGGTGGACCTTCAGTGTCCTCCATGCCCGTGGCCGACGAATGACCCGGACGGCTTGCCTGGCGGCACCAGTCCGAGCGCGACCGCGGCCGCGGCTGCCGCGATGACCGCGCACGCGGTGAGCGCGGCGGTGAAACCCCCGATGTCGGCGGTGCCGGGCGCGAGGCTCGCGGCGGCCGCTGTGGAGACGACGGCGACCCCGATCGACCCGCCGAGTTCGTGGAAGGTGGTGATGACACCGGAGGCCACGCCGGCCTCGGAGTGAGGGACGTTGGCCATGGTCGTGGTGGTGGCGGTGACGAACGCCGGGCCGATACCGACGGCGGCGACGATGAAGCCGGGCAGGAGGGTGGTGTAGGCGTTGCTCTCAGGGGAGATCCGGGTCATCAGGGCCACGCCGGCAGCGGTGAGCAGGAACGCGGCCACGGCGACGGGCCGGCCGCCGATCTTCCCGATGAGGTGGCCGCCCAGTTGTGCGCCGATGGTGATGGCGATCGCGACCGGCAGGAACAGCAGGCCGGTCTGCAGCGCGCTGAACCCGAGCACCTGCTGGAGGTACAGCGAGCTGAGGAAGAACAGTGCGAGCATCAGTCCGGTCGCGATCAGCATGACGAATGCTCCCGAGATCACCGGGCGGCGGGCGAGCGTCTCGGCTCGCATCAGGGGCGCCTTGACGCTGCGCTCGACCATCACGAACACCACGTAGAGGATCGCCGCCCCGCCCAGAGGGAGAAGGGTTTCGGCCGCACTCCAACCGGCGTCACCGGCGTTGACGAGGCCGTAGATCAGCAGAGCGGTCGCGGCGGTGACGATGAGCGCACCGGGCACGTCCAGCCGCTGGCGCTCCGGCCGCGAACCATCGGCATGGACGACCCGGGGAAGGACGAGGAGGACCAGCAGCCCGATGGGTACGTTGACGAAGAACACCCACTCCCAGCCGGGACCGGCGGTGAGGACGCCGCCGAACAGCACGCCCATCGCGGCTCCCGTCCCGCCGATCGCCGCCCATACGCCCAGGGCGCGGGTGCGCCGGGGGCCGTGGAAGGTGGTCGTGATGATCGCCATAGCCGATGGCGACAGCAGGGCGGCGCCCACTCCCTGCGCGGCGCGGCCCGCGATGAGGACGATGCCGTCCGGAGCCAGACCGCAGGCCAGTGAGGCGAGCGTGAACAACGCCAGCCCCGCCAGCAGCGTGCGCCGCGCCCCGAACGCGTCGGCGAGCCGTCCGCCGAGCACCATCAGGCCGCCGAAGGACAGCGTGTACGTCGTCACCACCCAGGTGAGTGCCTCGCGGTCGAGGGCGAGGTCACCGCCGATGCTCGGCAGGGCGACCTGGACGACGGTGATGTCGACGACCAGCATGAACTGTGCCAAGCAGAGCAGGACGAGTGCCGTCCATCCTCGGGAATCGGGTGTTGCTTGGGTGCCGGGCGGCGCGACGTGCATGGGGTGACCATGGCTCATGACGTGACCTCCTGATGATGGGCGGCTCGACGCCTGATCCCATAAATCGAACAGCCTTGTTCGGATTAGTCTAACCATGCGGGGGTAAGGTATGTCGAACACGGGATGCGATCCGGGTCGCGCGGCGCGGGAAAGGCATCGCCTACTCTTCCGTCATGGCCACCACGCAAAAGGACGCAGACGCTGGAGCACCGGCGCGCGGCCCCCTCCCCGGGTCCTCCGCGCGCGGCCGGCGCCGGGCCGACGCCGAACGGAGCATCGCGACCATCATCGACGCCGCGGTGACGGCCTTCAGCGAGAACCCCGAGGTCAGCATGGTGGACATCGCACGTGTGGCCGGGGTCGGCAGGGTCACCCTCTACAGCCATTTCTCCTCCCGGGAGGAGCTCATGGACGCGGTCATGGCTCACGCCGTCCGGGAGACCAATGCCGTACTCGACGGGGAGGCATCAGAGGAGACCCCCACGCGGCAGGCATTGGGCAGCCTGATCCGCTCGTCCTGGCAGGTTCTCAGCCGGTACGGCCGGCTGCAGGAGGCCGCCCTGCGCGTGCTGGGCCCCGAGCGCATGCGCGAACATCACGACGAACCACTGATCCGGATCCGAAACATGATCGACAGGGGGCGGCGGGAGGGGACGATCCGCGATGACCTGCCCGAGGACTGGCTCGTCTCCGTCTTCTACAGCCTGCTGCACACGGCCGCACTGGAGGTCGACTCCGGTCGCCTACGGCCGGAAGCCGCCCCCGACGTGCTGGAGGCGACACTCCTGTCCGCCATCGGGGCATAGCCCGCCGACGGCACATCTCCAGGCTCTGGCTTTCTCCGGCAACGCACACTTGGCCGGTGAGCCCGCAGGGGACGAGGGCCGCCATGCTGCGTCGAACTCATCAGGATGAGCCGCACGCCGTACTCAGGACCGCAGCCCAAAGAACCGTACTGGCCAGCCAGGGATGAGACCCTTCTCCGCGAGGAGCGGGCGCCACGGCCACGCCTACGTCATCCACAGCGACGCCGGAGGATGAAGGCTCAGCCATGGTCAGTCGGCTATGACCTGGTTGCCGAGGTGGCCGATGCCACCAACACCGTCTACGGCCAGCAGGTGGCACCCCGACCTCACTGGGCTACCCCTGCCAGGGAGAGGCTGAATAGCCCTAGCGCCAAGGACTTCCGGCCCCTGCTCGCGCAACCGGGATGGTGGGAACGTGACAGTGACGGAAAAGACCTGCGTCACGGTGGACACCGAGCCGACCTCATTCTTCCGGCAGGAGACCCACTATGAACCTCACCAAGAACGCCTACGGCCTGTATGCACTCGCGCTCGGCGTCGCCGTGGTCGGCGCCCTGGCGTTCGGCGTGTCCGCCGAGGCCCTCATCCTGCTGGCCATTGTCGCTGCCTGCCCGCTGATGATGCTTTTCATGATGCACGGCATGCACGACGGTCACAGCGGCCGGGGCCGGCACATCGGCCAGGCAGACCCACCGCACGAGCACGAGCCCCACCAGTCCGGACCGAGTCAGCCATAAGCGGCCAGGTCCGGACGGCATTGGAGGGAGCCCGTCATGGACACCGTGGTGGCGGTGGTGGTGACGCTGATCGGCGCATTGATCATGGCAGCCATGCTCTATGACATGGCGCGCATGATCACGACCAGTGAGACCCGCTGTCCTCCACTGGCCCGGCTCCGAGATCGGCGTGCGGCCCTGGAGGCCGCCGAACGATGGTGTGTTGGCCTGCGGCTGCACGGCCAGATCGACGTATTCACCTACCAGAGGCAGATGAGCGGTTTCGCCCGCGGAAAACGCACAACCTCGAGGAACATCCGTTATCGATGAGATCGACCTGCGCCCGGGGACGTTTCGGCGAGAGAGGGCAAGCGAAGCCTTTTAAGAGCGAGGGCGTTGATGGCGACGATGACGCTGGAGCCGGACATGGACAGTGCGGCGATCTCCGGGCGCAGCATGAGGCCGAAGGCGGGCTCGAACACGCCCGCGGCGATGGGTAAGGCGATGGCGTTGTAGCCGATCGCCCAGCCCAGGTTCTGCCGCATCTTGCGCAGGGTGCCACGGCCGATGCGCAGGGCGGTGGGCACGTCCAGGGGGTCGGAGCGCATGAGCACGACATCGGCGGTCTCGATGGCCACATCGGTGCCGGCGCCGATGGCGATGCCCAGGTCGGCCTGGGCGAGCGCGGGGGCGTCGTTGACGCCGTCGCCGACCATGGCCACCTTGCGGCCACCGGCCTGCAGCTCGGCCACCTTGGTCGCCTTGTCGCCGGGCAGCACCTCGGCGACCACGGTGTCGATCCCCAGCCGCTGGGCGATCCGCTCGGCGGTGGCGGCGTTGTCGCCGGTGAGCATGACCACTTTGACGCCGAGTTCGTGCAGGGCGGCCACCGCCGCGGCCGAGGTCTCCCGAGGCGCGTCGGCGATGCCGATCACTCCGGCCGCCGCGCCGTCGACCGCGACCATGATCGCGGTACGGCCGCCGGCGGCCACCTCGTCACGGCGGGCGCCCAGCTTTCCGAGCTCGACGCCCTCTCGCTCCAGCAGCCGCCGGTTGCCCACCGCCACCCGGTGTCCGGCCACGGTGGCGACGGCGCCGTGGCCGGGCACGTTCTCGAACCGTTCAGCTCGTGGCGCGTCCAGCCCGCGCGTGTCGGCGTGGCGGACGATCGCCTCGGCCAGCGGGTGCTCGGACTCCCGTTCGACCGCGGCCACCAGCCGCAGCAGCTCATTCTCGGTGACTCCGTCGACGATGATGTCGGTGACCTCCGGCTCTCCCTTGGTCAGGGTGCCGGTCTTGTCCATCACCACGATCTGGATGCGGGCGAAGGTCTCCAGGGCGATCGCGTTCTTGAACAGGATGCCGCGCTTGGCGCCGAGCCCCGTACCCACCATGATCGCCGTGGGGGTGGCCAGGCCGAGCGCGTCCGGGCAGGCGATGACCACGACGGTGATGGCGAACAGGGTCGCGACGCTGATCGGGCGGCCAGCCAGGATCAGCCAGGCGGCGAAGGTGAGGCCGCCGCCGATCAGCGCGACGAGCACCAACCAGAAGGCGGCCCGGTCGGCCAGTTTCTGCCCGGGGGCCTTGGAGTTCTGTGCCTGTTGGACGAGCTTGACGATCTGCGCCAGCGCGGTGTCGGCGCCCACCCTGGTGGCTCGCACCCGCAGCGTGCCGTTGCGGTTGATGGTCGCCCCGATGACCGCGGAGCCCGGTTGCTTGTGCACCGGCAGGCTCTCGCCGGTGACCATGGACTCGTCCACCTCGCTGTCGCCGTTCTCGACCACCCCGTCGACCGGGATCTTCGCTCCGGGACGGACCAGCAGCAGGTCGCCGGCGACGACCTCGGCGGTGGGCACCTCCACCGGCTCGCCACCGCGGATGACCACGGCCTTGGGCGGGGCCAGGTCGAGCAGAGCGCGGATGGCGTCGTTGGCGCCGCCGCGGGCGCGCATCTCGAACCAGTGTCCGAGCAGCACGAAGGCGGCCAAAACGGTGGCGGCCTCGTAGAACACCTCACCACCGCCGGTGAAGGTCACGATCACCGAGTACAGCCAGCCCGCGCCGACCGCCACTGCGACCAGCACCATCATGTCCAGCGTGCGAGCCCGCAGCGCCCGCACCGCCCCTTCGAAGAAGATCCAGCACGAGTAGAAGATGACCGGCAGGCTGAGCAGCAGCGCCCACACGTTCTGATGCAGCCCGAACGGGACCGGCAGGTTCAGGCCGAGCACCTCGGTGCCGATCGGTGACCACGCCACGATCGGGATCGAGAACAGCAGCGCCACCAGGAACCGGTTGCGCATGTCGGCCACCATCGCGGCCATCGACATCCCGGCGTGCCCCCCATGCCCCATCATCTCGTGTGGGGAAGGCAGTGCCTCTGCCTTGCCATGGGCCGCGTGCTCCGCGTGGTCCATGGCCGAGGGTCCAGTGTGAACGTCGTGGGCAGCGCGCCCGACGGGAGCTCGCCAGCCGGGCCGATGATGTTCTGACAGTACGGCGGCGTCTGCCTGCCCCGGCTCGCGGGCGACCCTGTGGTGTTCGCCATGGCTGGCCACCGGTGGGTCCGGCTCGTCCATCGGATCGCAGATGTGAGAAGGCACCGACTGACCAGCACAGTGGTAGCCGCATTCGATCACCCACGCACGCAGCTCGACCAGCGAGGTACGGGCCGGGTCGAACACCACGGTCGCCGTCTGGGCGACCGGGTTGACCTCCACCTCCAGCACTCCAGGGCGGCGGCCGAGCCGGGCCTCGACGACATTCTGCTCCGAAGCCCACTGCAATCCGCTGACATCCAGGATCGCGATGCTGCGCTCCTTGCCACCGCTGTGGCGAGCGTGGATGTGATCCATCACGGGCCAGCCTCCTTCACGATAGGAGGGCGCTGGAGCTGACGTGCTCCTATAGCTCATCGTAGATCTATCGTTTCCGGAGCCGGTCGGCCTCCTCAGGCGCCATCGTCGAGTTCCGGGCGGACAAGGCGGCCGGCACGAGCGAGACGACCACGATTGGCTCTCCCGCGTATCACCCTGGTTCCGCGGAGTGCCGGGGCCGGTCCCGTCTGCCCTGGCGCGAGAGGTGCCACAGCTACGCCTATGCAGCGTCATGCAATGCGCCGAAGTTGACTTCGGCGCAGCGGGTAGCAGTAGGCCGTGTCATGCGAGTTCGTTCGCATGACGTTTCGCTTAGGCATGGCTCGCCAGGGGTTAACCTCCGGCAGTTTGCCTGGTGGTGCCAACCGCGACTCCGGCTCCGATTACGTGTTCCGGCACTTTCCGGTCAAAACGTCAATCTTTCGCTGATCCTGCCAAAACCTGCAGGTCACCCCGTATGGCCAGGTCGTCTCCGGGCACATACGCGCTACGTCTGGCATGGCTTTCGGTTCTCCGCATACGGGCCGAGTGCACACGTGGGAAGCCCCGAGACTTGCCCCGGCAAGGCGTGACGGGATTCGAGGATCCGGAAAAGGAGCGACACCCATGTTCATCAACCGATCCGTCACGCGCGGGCTCGCGCTGACCGTCACGGCGGGAGCCGGCGCGCTCGTGCTGCTCACCGCCTGCGGGAGCGGCGACGGCGCCACGGCCGGACTCATCGACAGGCCGAGCACCCCGACCACCTCTCCGAGCCAGCAGCCGGGCGCGTTCTTCAACGACGTGGATCGCATGTTCGTGCGGATGATGATCCCTCATCACAAGCAGGCCGTGGAGATGGCCGAGTTGGCCAAGACGCGCGCCAAGAGCCCGGAGGTCAAGAAGCTCGCGGCCAAGATCCATGCTGACCAGGAGCGGGAGATCGCCACCATGACAGGCTGGCTGTCAGCGTGGGGCGAGCCTGCGGCGCCCTCTGGAGGAGAGGAGCACGGCATGTCCCCGATGCCCTTCCCAGGGATGGGGGACCACGGCATGCCCGGAATGATGAGCGATGAGGACGCAGAGGAGCTTGAGGCGGCCACGGGCGCGGAGTTCGATCGCATGTTCCTGCGGATGATGATCCCTCACCACAAGGGTGCGATCATGATGGCCCAGATGGAACAGGCGCGGGGAGTGAGCCCTGAGGCCAGGAAACTCGCCGAGACCATCGAGATCACTCAGCAGATGGAGATCGAGCAGATGCAGAAGCTGCTCGATCAGCTCTGATCCACGGTCTCGCGAGCCGCTGAATGGGACCCCTGTCATCGTGTCTTTTGCGCCCAGCAACAGGCCGGCCTGCTGTGGCATTGGCCGTACCGCCGTGCCGGTGATTTCTATTATTACTATGAGTGATAGTAGAAATCACTCTGAACGCTCCTCGCGTTTGCCAGGCCAGAAGAGCTCCGGTCGGTGTCGGCGGCCGCCTGCTCGTCGCCGTCGATGACGCCTCAAGGCCTGATCACCTGCGCCAACTCGGCGAACCCTATTCGACCGTGAAATCGAGACCCTCCTAGGGGAATGGAACCCCCCAGGGGTATGTTAAGGTCGCAAACCGAGATACCCCATAGGGGTACATGCGAGAGGAGAACCTCATGTGCACGGCATGTGCATGCGGCACCGCGGACACCACCTCCGCGCAGGTTGAGACCAGCGGCGGGACCGCCTATCAGGTCAGCGGGATGACCTGCGGCCACTGCGTCTCATCGGTCTCCGCCGAGATCGGCAAGGTCGGCGGCGTGACCGGCGTCCAGGTTGACCTGGCAAGCGGCTCGGTCACCGTCAGCGGAGCGGGCTTCTCCGACGGGGAGATCCGCGCGGCGGTGGAGCAGGCAGGTTACGCCTTGGTCGACGCCGTACCGGCCAGCACTTCCTAGACGAACCTCACCCGAGAGAACAAGCGGTGGGCGTGCATTGGCGTGCACGCCCACCTGCGGGGCCGGTCCGACTCGAATCACACCCAACCCCCATAACGCATCCTGCCACCCCCGGCGAGGATGCGAGGAATCAGGAGCGCGGCATGAACGCCGTCAATCCACGCAGGTGGCAGGCACTCATCGTGCTCGCCGCCGCACAGTTCATGGTCATCATGGATACCTCGATCATCGGTGTCGCCCTGCCCGACATGCAGCGCGACCTCGGCTTCTCCCAAGGCAGCCTGCAGTGGGTCTTCAACGCCTACGTCATCGCCTTCGGCGGCCTGTTGCTGCTCGGCGGGCGGCTGTCCGACCTGTTCGGCGCCCGCAAGATCTTCACCACCGGCTGGATCATCTTGATCGCCGGCTCCGTCGTCGCCGCGGCGGCGGGCAACGCGTGGGTCGAGATCCTCGGCCGCGGCGTCCAGGGCGTCGGCGGCGCGCTCATCGCCCCGGCCTCGATGACCCTGCTCATGATGCTCTTCGGGCACGACCCGCGCGAGCTCGGCAAGGCCATGGCTCTGTACGGTGCCGCCGCGCCCGCCGGCGGCACCGCCGGAGTGTTCCTCGGCGGCGTGATCACGCAATATCTGAGCTGGCCGTGGGTCTTCATCGTCTACGTCCCGATCGGCCTGGCCACCCTGGCCGCCGTCCCCGCCCTGCTGCCCGCTGTCCAGGGCAAACGTGGCTCGGTCGACGTGCTCGGCGCCATCGCCGTCACCACGGGCATCGCCCTGGCGGTCTACGCCATCGTGCGCGCCCCCGAACAGGGCTGGAGCTCACCGGCCACGCTGCTGGAACTGGCCGGGGCTCTTGCGCTGCTGGCGCTGTTCCTCGTGGTCCAGCGCACCGTCCGCGAACCCCTCATGCCGCTGGGTGTCTGGCGCACCCCGGGCCTGGCCACCGCCAACCTGGCGATGGCGCTGCTCGGCGCGGCGTGGATCCCGATGTGGTACTTCCTCAACCTTTATCTGCAGCAGGTGCTGGGCTACGGCGCCTTCGCCGGCGGGGCCGCGCTGCTGCCGATGACCGTCGCGATCATGATCTTCATGATCGGCATCACCGCCCGCCTGCTCGGCCGCTTCGGGGCCAAGCCGCTCATCGTCATCGGCCTGCTCGTGCTGGCCGCCGGCGTGGCGGGCCTGTCCCTGGTCAGGCCCGATGGGGTGTTCGTCTCCGACGTGCTGCCGGCGTCGCTGATCGCGGCGGTCGGCATGTCCCTGGCCTACATCCCGGCGATGATGTCGGCCATGTCCGGGGTGCGCCCGGAGGAGAGCGGCCTGGCGTCGGGCATCGTCAACACCACCTACCAGGTCGGTTCGGCCCTCGGCCTGGCGGTCATGACCGCGATCGCCACCTCCAGGGGCGCCACCGAGCTGGGAAATCTTCCCAGGCTCACCGACGGCTTCCAGGGTGCCTTCGTCGGCGCCGGAGTGGTCGCGGCCGCCGGTGCCGTGCTCACGCTGCTGCTCATGCGCAAGACCAGGCCGATGGTCACCGATACCGGCACCCAGCGGGAAGCCGCGCGTGCATAACCCGGCTGGAGCACGCCTCTGAGGCTCGTGCATAACCCGGCTGGAGCACGCCTCCGAGCACCCCATCGCCCAGGCCGCTCTCGGCCTGCTCAACCCGATGATCGCCGGAGCCGCCATGGCGTTCTCCTCGGTCTTCGCGGTGAGCGACAGCCTGCGCCTGCACGGCTTCAAGTAACGTCGATCAACGACAAGCACCGGCGTGGGGGGGGGGGGGGGGGGGCCGGCCCGCCCCCCCCCGGGGGCAAGACCAACACCCCCCACGGGGGGGGGGTCCAGA
>NZ_JBIAZA010000017.1:0-29119 GCF_042898655.1 Streptosporangium sp. NPDC000396 | reverse complement strand
CCCGCCCCCCCCCGCCCCGCCCGGCGCGTCCACCCCCGCCGGCCCCCCGCCCCCCCCCCGGGGGGGGGGGCCCCCCCCCCCCCCCCCCGCGGGCCCGCCCGCCGCCCCCCCCCCCCCCCCCACGCCGGTGTTCCATCACCGAACGCGCACAGGTGAGTCGACTCCGATCCGCTCAGCCACCATGGCTTGGAAATGGTGGCAACTGGCGAAGTCCTCATGGTCGCATTCCAGGGCGCATTCGATCAGCTCGAGAGAGGCCTGCGCCTCGGCGATGCGCCGCGCCAGGTCCGCGTGCCGGTGGAGCAGGATGTCGCGCCGCGCGGCCCGGTCCTCGGTTGCGATCATCTCCCGGATGTCGTCGAGGGCGAACCCGGCTTCCTTCGCGCGCAGAATCACCGCCACGCGATAAAGATCGTCATGACTATAACGACGGCGATCGCCTTCCACCCGGCGGGCGCCAGGCCGAAGCGTCCCGCGATCTCACCGATGGTCATCGCCGTGGGATCTCCGCTTGACTTCATGTCGACATTAAGTCGCATCCTCGATCGCATGTCCAACAACACCGTCACAGACCAAATCGCAGACCAAGAGGATCATGCTGTCAATCAGTTGATTCGGTTACTCGACGCGGTCGATGTCCTGCCGAGCGCAATCGCACTGCGCGCCCTCTCCTACGAGCTGCTCGGCCTGGCACCGGGCACGCGCGTGGTCGACGTCGGCTGCGGCGCCGGCCGGGCCGTCGGGGAGATGACCGAACGTGGTGTGAAGGCGATCGGCGTCGATGCCAGCGAGCAGATGATCGTCGCCGCCCGGCAACGCATGCCCGATGCCGATCTCCGCGTCGGCGACGCCTACGCGCTGCCTTTTCAGGACGGGGAGGTGGCCGGGTACCGGGCGGAGAAGCTCTACCACGAGCTCGACGACTCAGCCAGGGCGCTCGGCGAGGCCCGGCGCGTGCTCGCTCCGGGCGGGCGCATCGTCCTCATCGGCCAGGACTGGGAGACTTTCATCATCGACTCCGACGATCCGGCCTTGACCCGGACCATCGTGCATGCCCGCGCCGACACCGTCCACAGCCCCCGAGCCGCCCGCGGCTACCGCAACCTTCTGCTCGACGCCGGATTCGACAACGTCGCCATAGAGGTACATACCGGTGTGTTCACCGACGCGCTGATGCTGCCCATCCTCTCCAGGATCGCCCACGCCGCCTGCTCGGCCGGAGCGATTACCCGGGACCAAGCCGACAGATGGACCACCGAGCAGGCCGGGCGCGCACGCGACGGGCGGCTGTTCCTCGCCGTGCCGCTGTTCGTCGCCGCGGCCCGCCGCCCCTGATCATCAGCCTTAAGCCCGCCAGGGCGGCATCCACTATCGCTGTCCTGTGGCTGCTGCCTCAGTCGCCCAGTCCATGAGTCGCCCGGCGGTCTGGAAGCACCGGCTGGGGATGGTTTCACCAAGGATCACACCGACCAGCCGGCGACCCTTGCGGTCGGCGGCGAAGGCCAGGGAGTAACCCGCAGCACGGGTATAACCGGTCTTCATGCCGAGCGCGCCGGGCGCGCCGAGCAATTTGTTGGTGTTACTCCAGGCATAGGAACGGCGATCCGCCGTCTCGGCGACGACGCGCCGCCGACTGAAGGTGACGGCCTCCAACGTCGGGTTGCGCAGCGCTGTCTCGGCGCGTCGTACCTGGTCCTGCGCGGTGGAGTGGTCCTCGCCGTTCGGTGTGGGCAGCCTGTCGGCGTTGAGGCACGCCGCCGTTCTGCGCGTAGTGCACATCATCCGCCGTGATCTCGACTGTGTCGGTCAGCTTGACTTCCTTGAGCACGATGTAAGCGGTCATCACCTTGGCCAGGCCGGCTACCGGCATACGCTGAGTGGCCTGCTTGCTGAAGTGATGGCCAGACCACACCACGCGACTCGGAACTCCCATCTGTCGGCCGGCATCAAGCGCCGCCCCCGCTGAGCAGGTTTCCGGCGGCGACGCCGATTCCCGACAAGGTGTTGTAGAGCCCGTAGTAGGTATCGACCATGCGTTCACCGCCGAGCGCGGCGATGGTCGCCGTCTCGAATGCGACATCGGCTCGCCAGCCTTCTACTATATATGCAGTAGAAAGCGCACGGCGACTCGTAGATCTTTCCGTGTGCATGTCCAGCATCAACTGTCCTCCTGAGGTTTCACGCTCCATACTTGTACCGACTTGCTACGATCTACAGTCGTAGGTCAGTCGGATGGAAACGGCCGGATCTGGAGCATGCAGGGGAAGGTGGACGGTTCGCCCCACAGCCTCGCCTGGCGAGTGCCTCGCTGGCTCCTGTCGATCGCCCTGGTTCTGGGCGTCGCCGGGATGCACACGCTGGGGCATCTGAGCCATGAGCAGGGGCACGGTGACATACCTGGCGTCTTCGCGCACGTCTCTGCTAATGGTCATGGAGGGCGGGAAGCGTCGCCCCCACTTCATTCCGCTCTGACGGCCCATGTCGAGGAGTGGATTTCGGGTCTTGACGACACGTTTCCCCGCCTTGATCCGACCTCCGTCTGCCTGGCCGTGCTGACCTCGTTTCTCCTTCTCCTTCTCCTGGCCGGCGCGGCATCGGCGTGGACACGACGGATTCCGGAAGTCCGCCCTGTCGGCCCATCGCCCGCACTGCTTGTCGCCCGGCCACCACCCCAGAGGACGGTTCTGCGCCTGGCGCGTCTCTCGGTTCTGCGCATATAGGCCGATCGCCTCGGCGGGCGGCAGTGGAGGCCTGCCCGCAAACGATCGGCACACAGGCACAACGAATCGAAAGAGATCAGGCAATCATGTTCACCAACCGATCCGCCGCCCACAGGCTCGCACTGATCGCCGCGGTGGGAGCCGCAGCCCTTGCACTGCTTACCGCCTGCGGAGACGGTGACGACTCGATGGCCGGGCACACCGGCATGACCAGCAGCGCCCCCTCTGCCACCGCGAGTCAGCAGCCGGGAGCCGCTTTCAACGACGCCGACTCCGCCTTCGCGCAGATGATGATCCCGCACCATGAGCAGGCCGTGGAGATGGCCGAGCTCGCCGAGACGCGGGCCGCCGATCCCGAGGTCAAGGAGCTCGCGGCGAAGATCAAGGCCGCTCAGGATCCGGAGATCACCATCATGACCGGCTGGCTGCCCGCCTGGAAGGTCGCGCCTTCGGAAGGGGACCATGGCGGTCATGGCATGCCGGGAATGATGACCGAGGCGGATATGGGCAAGCTCCAGGCGGCGAAGGGTGCGGAGTTCGACCGGATGTTCGCGAAGCTCATGATCGCTCACCACAGGGGAGCGATCACGATGGCCAAGACCGAGCAGGAACAGGGAGCCAGCCCCGAAGCCAAGGAGCTCGCCAAGACCGTCGAGACCGCGCAGCAGGCCGAGATCGCGCAGATGCAGAAACTTCTCGACCGGCTCTAGGTCACGTAACGGCCGACGGTGTCCAGGTACGGCTCACGCCTGGACACCGCCGGCTTTTCGGCACTGTGCCGCATATGCGGGCTGATGAGTCTGATGCGTCCTACGGCCATCCAGATCTGCCCAAGTGGCGCGATAGCGCAGAATTGTTCGCGGCCACCGCCGTTCGTCACTCCAGGAGCTACCGATCGTGACTCATCCGTCCACCGACCTCGTCACCTTGCTGGAGACCCTCGCGAGCTACGGCGAGCGCTATCGGCTGGAGGTCGGTCTGGATCCGGAGGAGGACTGGATCCCCGCGGACAGGTTGCTGGATCCCACCTCGACGGAGTTGACCCAGGTTCTTGAGGCTGAGCGCGTGGGCAGCGGCCAGGTGTCCGCACACGCGGTGGCTCTTACGGTCATGGCGGTCTACGCCGGCACCGTGACCGCTCCCGCGCTGCTGGCCTGGGCGTTGTACGGCGTGGTGCTGGATGTCCGGCCGGAGAACATGGCGCTCCGGCTCAGTGATCATCACGGGTTCGAGGCCGTCGCACTGCGCAGGCCGCGGCTGGTCGATGTCTCAGGCATGACCGCCGGCGAACGGTTGGGGCTGCTCGTGAGTCAGGTGCTCGACGATCACCTGTTTCCTCTCGCCGACGCGCTGCGCACGCACAGCCGGGCAGGCAAGCGTCAGCTCAACGGCGGTATCGCCCAGGGATGTGCCGCGGCGTTCGGGGCCGCGAGCAGGATCCCGGGCGCTGACGTCGACGCGCTACAGCGCGCGTATGAGGAGTTCCTCGCGGCCTGCCCTCAGGAGCTGGGCAGGCTCGGCGAGATGGTCCGGCTCGCCGAGGACGGCCGGGAGGGGCTGTTCTATCTGCGCCGGACGTGCTGCCTGTTCTACACCGCGGACCATGGCGAGAAATGCGCCAGCTGCTGTCTCGACAGCGTGGAGGACCGCGTGGCCAACTACCGTCGGATCCTCACAGGTGGCGCTGTCCCGCACTGATCCGACTGCGCGGTTCACAAAGCCCTACCCGCAGGTCGACCGGCCCGCATTCAGAAAGTCGACATGAGTCCCGAGGAGACGGCCGCACCTTGTTCCCAGCCGTCCCGTGATCCACCGCCGCGAGCCCACCTCCTGTCCCAGCCCTGAGTCTGGCCGCAACACACCCGCGACCGCCTTGCCACATTCACCCTGGCTCCGCCTCAGCGAGGCCGGCGCGAGGCACTCGGCCCG
The DNA here is from genome assembly GCF_042898655.1 of Streptosporangium sp. NPDC000396. Classification (NCBI taxonomy): domain Bacteria; kingdom Bacillati; phylum Actinomycetota; class Actinomycetes; order Streptosporangiales; family Streptosporangiaceae; genus Streptosporangium; species Streptosporangium sp. NPDC000396. The sequence continues at coordinate 24,470 of NZ_JBIAZA010000017.1, read as the reverse complement.
GTCATCCGGATCCTCGTGGCCGCACCCGGCTCCGCCCTGGCCCGCTATCCCCAAGGCAACACCGGGCGCGCTCGAGTCGGCCTCACCCGGCCCATACCCGCCCCCGGACCTGGCCGCCTTCCTGGAGTGGTGGTTCACCACAGTTGCGCCTGGACGAATCCGGCCAGCAGGACGATGACGCCGCCGATCTCACTGACGATCAGCGCGGACATGAAGGCAGCCGTGCCGCGGACGGGATGGCGAAGCTGGTTGTCGGTGTTCTGGCGCCAGCCGTGGTAGACGTAGGTCGCGATCGCCGCGACGAAGAACAGAATGACGACGCCGGCCGCGACGAGATTCACCACCGGCGGCCAGCCACTCAGCTCGACGAACACCGCGATCAGCAGCGTCGCGAACGAATAAAGCAACGCAGCCCGGTGGGCGATGTCCACATAGGGATGGGCTACGTGCCGTTCCGAGTGGAGTATCTGCCGGTACTTCCAGACGCCCAGCACCAACGCCCCCAGAAAGATCAACCCCGCCAGCAGTAGCACGACGGTGGTGTCCATGCCCAACACCGGATCACTACGCATGATCGGCCGCCAGGAACGGGTCGGCAGAACGTGAGTCTCCTCGGGGCCCTCGTCGTGCGGCGAGCACCCACCCTGCTGGAGAACCGCCGATTGCCGACTCCCGGATTCCATTGTCGGCCGGTTGTCCGCTGACCATCTGCCTCACCGCGCCTTTCGCGAAACTGAACATTGGTGTTCGACTTATCGCAAACTCGACTATATCCTAAGTCGAACATCAGTGTTCAATTTAGGGAGACTGATGAATCACACCCCACATCCCGGCACCGCCCGGCGGCGGCTGACGGTCATCGAATGTTCCGACGCTGGCTGCCACTGGTCCTGTTATGCCTGGCCCAGCTCATGATGATCTTGAACGTGACGGCTCTCGCCCGGATGCTGCCGCACCAGAGCGTGGCCGCACCTCGGCCTCGGCTCGATGTGCTCGGTGCGCTGCTGGTCACCGCTTCGTCCGGCGTCTTGATCTACGCGATCACCGGCGCCGGAGACCACGGGTGGCTCACCGCCACGACCGGGTGGCTCGTGCTGGCGGCCGCAGTGGGCCATCTGACGTTCGTGGCTAGATGATTAAGTCCAGGGGATCCCTGAGGTCACGAGGTGACGGGCTTGTAGACGAAGCCGGTCAATGGTGAGAGGACCTTCCAGCCGAGCGCTTCATAGAGTGCTCGGCCCTGGATGGTCGCGCCCAGAATGCCTGCGGACACCCCGTTTTCAATGGCCGCGTTGGTGAGTGTGCCCATCACCACCGTCCCGAGGCCGAGGCGCTGGTGAGCCGGTTCGGTGATGATCTGGTCGAAGATGCAGGCGGTATCGGTCCGACCGGTCTGGCCACGCGCGGCGAGTTCCCCGTCGCAGGACAGCGCCGGTGCGCAGGCGGAGACGCCGGTCGATGGAGGCCATACCAGCAGCCTATCCTCGACTACTACTTTTTATCGTAGTCAGCCCGGCTTAGAAGATCGCGATGTCGTGGCAATGGTGAGCCAGGAACGAGCGCAGGCCGGGAACGGCGGCCACGACCACGGGACCGGCGAGGAGGAGAGCCACGGCGGCGAGTCCCACCATGCGTTCCCGCCGCCCGAGGGGAGCGGCCGGGCTGAGCATGCGCTTGACCCGGGTGAGGGCGGTCTCACCACCGGCCCCCAGCGTGAAAGCCGGAGCCCGGCCGGTGGCCAGCCGTACCAAGGCGGCGGCGATGTGGATGCGGGAATGGCGGCGAGCCGCGACGTCGTCGGCGAGGAGCTCGATCAGCCGCGCGGCCTCGTTCCTGGCCCGAGTGAACAGCGGCAGGCGGGGGAAAGCCTGGGAGAAGGCTTCGGTGGCGGCCAGCACCAGGTGGTGCCGCCCCCGAAGATGAGCCCGTTCGTGAGCGAGGACCGCGGCCACCTCTTCGGCGGCCAGAGATCGGAGGGCTGCGGTGGTGATGACCGCCCTTCCCTTCCGCCCGGGCAGGCAGTAGGCGGCGGCCTCATCATGATCCAGCACGACCGCCCCCAGCTTGCCGTCGTGGTGGCCGAGGATGTTCAACATGTCGGCGTGCTGCCGCCGCTCCCGCCGCGTTCTGACCAGAATGGCCACCCCGCAGTAGATGATTCTGGCCGAGACCAGAGCGGCACCGAACAAGGCGGCACGAGCGCCGGGCGAAGTGAGGGCCATGTCATCGGAGAACATGTCCGCGCACGCTTCGAAGAACTTGGCCAACCCGTGTCCGATCACGTTGGCGGGGATCGCCGCGGCGAGCGCCGAAAGGACCACGGAGGCAACCGCGGAGATGCAGGCGGCCAGCCACACGGAGATCGCCAGACGAGGGGCACGCTCGGCCCACTCGCCCCGGCTCAGCAGACGGGGAAACAGGACCACGGCGACCACGGCGTACAGCGCCAGGACGGCCGCGGCCATCATGTGCGGCTCCGGAGCGGATATACCTTGAGCGCGGCATCGAGCGCCTCGGCCTCCTGGGGAGTCAGCCGTTCCAGGAAGTGGACGAGCGTGGCCGCCTGGTTGCCGCTGGAGGCCAGGGTGTTGCGCATCAGCTCGGCGGTGTAGGCCTCCTTCGTGGCGACCACCTCGTAGATGTAGGCGCGGCCGACCGGCTTGCGGCGGAGCAGGCCTTTGGTGTGCAGCTTGTCCATCACCGTCATGACAGTGGTGTAGGCGATCTCCCGCTCGCGGCGGAGGTCTTCAAGCACGTCCCTGACCGAGGCGGGTCGGCGATACGACCACAGACGATCCATGATCGCCGACTCCAGGTCTCCCAGACCGCGCATCGTGTGAGACTCCCCTCTACCTGTGATCATTCAATGCTACCGGCCGTCGTAGACGCCTACCCATGCGTCATTCCTGCCGCCGACCTGTGAGCCACCGAGTCGGCGACATGGTGATCACCGATGCCTCGCGACTCTACGCCGATCGTCCATAGTAGAGTCGCACCCCCCGGGATTCCCTTTTGGGATGAAGTGATCCATCCGCGTGGTCTTGATGCTTTTGGGCCTCCGACGGAAGTCTCATTGCCGTATACCCCCCACAGGTATATAGTCGCCGGGCGAGGATGATGCACGAGTCAGGAGATTGTGATGTCGGAGCCGATGCACCACATGGATCATGCGGGCCACGAGGGGCACCACGGCCATGATTCACATGCGCACATGGACCACTCTCATGCCGGTCACGCGGGGAAGGTGACCTGGCGGATGGCCGCGTCGGCGACCCTGCACTGCCTCACCGGGTGCGCCATCGGCGAGGTGCTCGGCATGGTGATCGGCACGGCGCTGGGCTGGTCGAACGCGCCCGTCGTCGTCCTGTCCGTCGTTCTGGCCTTCGTTTCCGGCTACGCACTCACTCTGGTGGGACTGCGCAAGGCAGGAGTCGACTGGCGCAAGGCCGTACGGCTGGCACTCGCCGCCGACACCTTGTCGATCCTCGTCATGGAGATCGTCGACAACGGCGTGATGGTGGTCGTCCCGGGCGCCATGGACGCCGGCCTCGCCTCTGCCCTGTTCTGGGGTGCTCTCGCGTTCTCCCTGCTGGTGGCCTTCCTGGTCACCACCCCGATCAACAGGTGGATCATCGGCAAGGGCAAGGGGCACGCGGTGGTCCACGCCTACCACCACTGACCACGAAGACCTCCCGCGGACCGACTCGATCGCCGGGTGCGCCGCACCCGGCGAGCCGTACAGGACGCCCTGGTCGACCTGATCCTGGAAAAGGGGTACGGCGCGGTCACCGTCACCGACATCATCGGCCATGCTGACGTCGGCCGCTCGACCTTCTACTCCCACTTCGTCGACAAGCAGGACGTGCTGTTCCGTAACATCGACGAGCTGACCGCCCTTTTCGGAACTCGGCGTGCCGCTGAGCCGGACCGGATGTTCGCCTTCAGCCTCCCTCTGCTGGAGCACATCGACGAGCGAACGCCACCTGGTGCGAGCCCTGCTGGGACGGCACGGCGACGCGGCTGTTCATGCCCGTATCCAGCAGGTCCTGTCGTCGCTCGTCCGCGCAGAGCTCCTCGCCGCCCTTCCGCGAGGAGTCCGCCCGGCCGCGGGCATGGACCTGGTCGTCACCTGCGCCGTCGGCGCGTTCATGGCCTTACTCGCCCGCTGGGTCGAGGCCGACACGACGGAGACACCCGAACAAATGGACGACGTCTTCCAGCGGGTACTGACGAGGGGGGTCACGACGATCCTGGACGACAGACACCCCACCGGCCTTCCGGAGGCTGAAATCCGAACAGATGGTTCTCAAGTGTCCGTTTATGCACATCCATGACCTGTTTGAAGATTGCCCCGGGGTCACACCGGACGGTACTTCCTTTCTGAACACTCCTGTTCGATATCTGAAGCCCGTCCCGCGAGGAGCCGGTCGTGTCGTTGCACATTCCACCCCAGCCTGAGCCCGTCGCCGTTGGACGGCGCAGGGTAGTCCCGTTGATCGACGCGGCGGGAGACGTCCTGCCACCCGAGCGCCTGTTCCCCCACCTGCCGGCCGCCGAGCTGAGCCGGTTGCTCGCAGAGGACGGCATGCGCTCGCCCATGGTCGTCACGGGTTTCGCCATCCTCGGCGGAGGCAAGACGATCCTGGTCGACACCTGCCTCGGCGGACGCAAGCAGGGCAAGAGCGGCCCCTTTCCCGGCTTCACCTCCCGATGGATGACCACCTTGGCCGAGGCCGGCATCGACCCCGGCGCCGTGGACATCGTCGTCAACACGCACCTTCACCACGACCACGTCGGCTGGAACACGACCGACGAACTGGAGCCGACCTTTCCCGCCGCGCGTTATCTCCTGGCCGAGAAGGAATACGAGCACTTCGCCGGCGGCCGTATCCGGCACGCGAGGCGGATCAGCGAATGCATCGTTCCCGTGCAGAAGGCAGGCCTGCTGGACCTGGTCACCGGAGTCCATCGGATCGACGACGCCGTACGGCTGCTGCCCGCTCCCGGGCACACCCCCGGCCACCTCGTCGTGGAGATCAGCGACGGCGGCCGGACTGCGGTGATCGGGGGCGACTTGATCCATCATCCCCTGCAGCTGAGCCACCCGGACATCTCCTCGTCACTGTGCGACGACCCCGGCCAGGCGGCGGTTTCCCGCCACCGCGTGCTCAACGACCTCGCCGACCGTGAAGGGATCTTCCTGGCCACGCATCTCACCCGAGCCGGAACGGTCCGCAGGAGGGGCGCCGGCTTCACGCTCCACGATTCGCCCTGACCGGCCTACCCGAGCGTGGAGGAGCCGGATATATGCAATCACTTCCGATGAGCGCGTTGATCGAGCGCTGAAGAGCGATGGCTCACTTTATGCAGGCTTGCCGGTGAGGCCAGCAGGCGGCGAGCAGCGTCGGTGAGACCAGTACCCGCCGTCAGCATGCCACCATCGGCAAGACGACCAGCGCGATCGTCACCATCGGGAAGCCGTTCACCGCTACACGCCCGCTCGGGAGTGCCGCACGCCCAGGTGGTTCTTCAGTTTCCGGGTGAGGTAGCGGGCGTCGCGGCCCACCCCGCGCAGGGTGTTGGAGGAAGGGGTGCGCTGCCACTCCAGGCCGAGAAAGCCGAGTCCTGGGTGGGTGAGGGACAGGCCCTGCGTATGCCGGGGGTAGCCGGTCTCATCGAGCGCGCCAAGCCCGTCCAGGTAGTCCAGGTGCGGCCGGTATCCGGTGGCCAGCAGCACCACGTCGACGGGCTCGCGGCTGCCGTCGGCCCACACCACCTCGTCGCCGTCGAAGCGAGTGAACATCGGGCGCCGGTCCATCCGGCCTTGGCGTAGCGCCCGGCGGTAGATGCCCTCATCCAGGACGGGAGCACCGGGCGGACTACTCACGAGACGGGCGGGGAAGCGGTCGAAGCCGGTGACGGTGAACCAGAAATGCAGGTCCTTGCCCAGGGGACGCTGATCCACGAAACGGATCGGCTTTCGGGTGGCGAGCGTTACCGAGGCGACGTCGGCGAGCTCATAGGCGATCTGGACAGCCGAGTTTCCGGCACCGACCACGATGATCCGCTTGCCCGCGTACGGGGCGGGGGCCGAATAGCCGGCGGCGTGCAGGATCTCGCCGGTGAAGTCCGCCTGACCTTGGAGGACGGGCATATAGGGGTTGGTGAAGGAGCCGCTGGCAGCGATCACACTGGGTGCCGTGAACGTGGTTCCGTCGGCTGTCCGTACGGCGAAGCCGTCTTCGCCGGCCTGCACGGCGGTGACGCGGGTGCCGGTGCGGATCTCGGCATCGAGGTGATCGGCGTAACGGGCCAGGTAGGCGGCGACCTCGTCCCGATGCGGATATCGATCCGGGTCACCAGGGAACGGCATGCCGGGCAGCGAGCTGTACCGGGCGGGCGAGAACAGGGTCAGGCTGTCGTAGTAGCGCGGCCAGGAGCCGGTGGTCTGGTCTGCCGCTTCCAGCAGCACGGGGGTCAGGCCGGCGTCCAGCAGCGTGCGGGCGGCTGCCAGGCCGGACTGGCCGCCGCCGATGACGATGGTGTCCATGGCTCCAGCATCATATTGTCATTTTCGAAAATGACAATATGATGCTGGAGGGGTGATGCTATGACCATGACGTCGAGTTCAATCGAGCTGAGCGATGCGGCGCGCGGCTTCCTCAAGGCGATGGCCAGCGATACCCGCCAGCAGATCCTGATGCTGTTCGCCGGTGGGATCGAGCTGACCGTCAACCAGGTCGCCGAGCGCATGTCGCTGGCGCAGTCGGCCACCTCCATCCACCTGGCCACGCTGCGTGACGGCGGGGTGCTGACCTCCCGGCGCGAATGGAAGACCGTCTACTACCGGGCCGATCCCGGCCGGATCGGCCGCGCACTGGCCGACCTGCAGCTCAGCCTGCAGGCGTGTTGCCCACCGGATGCCTGCCCGCCGAGCACCACCTGCGGCTAGGGCTTGATCGCCCGGATGATCGCCGAATGCATGCCGTCGGCCACCCGGTGAGCGAGATCGATCTCAACGGCGATGAATCCGGCCGCGGTCAGGCCGTCGCGATACTCCGCGATGGACAGGGCGCCCGCGATGCAGTCGGCGTAGTCCCCTCGCGCGGCCCTTTCCGCGAGGGTCAGGTGATCCTCGGCGACGACGTCGGAGACGCCGAACCGGCCGCCGGGCTTGAGCACACGGAAAGCCTCGGCGAAGACGGCGGGCTTGTCGACGGACAGGTTGATCACGCAGTTGGAGATCACGACGTCGACGCTCTGGCCGGGTAGCGGAACGGCTTCGATGGCGCCCTTGAGGAACGTGACATTGGCGGCACCGGCCTTCGCCGCGTTGGCCTCGGCCAGGGTGAGCATCTCGTCGGTCATGTCCAGGCCGTAGGCCCTGCCGGTGGAACCGACACGGCGGGCCGAGAGCAGGACGTCGATCCCTCCGCCGGAGCCGAGGTCCAGAACGGTTTCCCCGTCGTGGAGGTCGGCGACCGCGACCGGGTTGCCGCAGCCAAGGCTTGCCGCGACCGCGTCGGCGGGCAGCTCCTGGCGTTCGGCCGTGCCGTACAGGGCACTGCCGGGTGGGGCCGATTCGACGTCGGCGGGACCGCAGCCGCCGGAGCAGCACTCCAAGAGGGTGCCGCCGGTGACCGCCCGAGCCGCGGCCGCGTAGTGCGTTCTGACCTGCTCGCGCAGGTCGTCAGGCTGCGTCATGACAGCCTCCCTCGCCCATCATTGATGAGACTCTTATCTAAATAGAAGCTCATCGATTCAGGTATCGCAAGAGCACGGCCCGTTGGGGCGGACTTCCCGGATGCCGCCCCGGGCGTCGAGCGCGACCCGGCAGCAGGCGAGCACCATGTCACGCAGCCGGGCGCGAGCGCGCTGGACGCGAGACTTCATCCCCGGAACGGAGAGGCCGGTACGGCGAGCGGCCTCCGCCTGAGTGAGGCCGTCGTATTCGGTGAGGGTGATCGCTTCCCGATGGTGTCCGGGCAATCGCGACAGCATCGGATCCAGGCAGCCGGCCAGTGTCGCCAACGCGTCGAGGTCGCCCGCGCCGGAGTCCATGCTGCGATCGAGGGCGGCGCGGGTGCGCGTCCGGTCCGCGCGGAGTGCGGCCCTGTGGTAGTCGACGATGGCGTTGCGGGTGATCTGGTAGATCCATGCCTCCAGCCGCTCATTGTCGCGCACCGCATCGATGCCCCGGCCCATCTTGAGGAACACCTCCTGCACGATGTCCTCGGCATCGTCGGGTCGGTCGATGCGACGGGCGACGAAGGCGACCAGCCGTTCCCGCATCTCAAACCAGAGCCGAGCCGCATCGGCGACTTCCCGGCGAGCTTGGGGCATCAAGGTGTTGCTCCTTCCCATGGCGGAGGGGCCGGCAAGTCCGGCCCCTCCGGGTAGATCACTGGCAGCCGCAGCTGCTGGGTGCTTCGGCGGCCAGGGCGTCGGCGGGGGTGCCACAGCATTCGGCCTTGGCCTCGGGTGCGCAGCAGGTCTGCAAGGCGGTGGCGGAGCAGCAGCTCTTGGCGGGCTCCACGGCCACGGGCTCTGCGGTGGCGGACTGAGTTGCGGTCATGTCGGACCTCCATGCGATGCGAACGGATCGCCTGGGTAGACGTCGCCAGGCCGGAATGGATGCGCACCTCCGAGCCCCCAGATTAGATGATTCTCTAATTTGACAGTTCTCTAATTCATCAGGCAAGCTACAGCCTACTTAGACATTCTTCGAAGCAAGAGGTGTGCGATGGGCGCTCTGCTCCGCCGGCTCGGTCAGGTTCAGGACATCTCGTTCGACGAGGACCGCGGCGAAGTCTGCGACACCGCGTGCCACGCGAGGGCCGCGGTGGACCGCGCGCTCATCAACACCTTGCTGTTCCGCTAAGCCATCACCGATCCGGGAGAAACAGTCATGAGCGCCAGCTGCTGCGGCACCACCGCTTCCCTTGAGCTTGAGCAGACCGTGAACTCCGGCGCCACCAGCGCGCTGCCCGTCGCGGTGATCGGTGCCGGCCCAGTCGGGCTGGCCGCCGCCGCCCACTTGGCCGAACGCGGCCAGGACTTCCTTGTGCTTGAGGCCGGCGAGCAGGTCGCCGTCTCGGTCGCGAAGTGGGGGCATGTGCGGGTCTTCAGCCCGTGGAAGTACAACATCGACGCCGCCGCCCAGCGTCTGCTGCAGGCCGACGGCTGGACGGCCCCCGACCCCGACTGGCTGCCCACCGGCGCCGAACTCATCGACGACTACCTGGCGCCGCTGGCCAAGCTGTTCGGCGACAAGATACGACTCGGCGCCAGGGTCTCCGCGATCAGCCGTCTCGGCTACGACCGGGTCCGCACCAACGGCCGCGAGGACGCGCCGTTCCTCATCCGCTTGGAGAGCGGCGAGGAGCTCCAGGCCCGCGCCGTCGTCGACGCCTCCGGCACCTATACCAACCCCAACGTGCTCGGCGCCAGCGGCCTGCCGGCCCACGGAGAGAACACGGTCGGCGCCGACCACGCCCTGCCCGACGTGCTCGGCGCCGACCGGGAACGCTACGAGGGCAAGCACACCCTGGTCGTGGGAGCCGGCCACTCGGCCGCCACCACCCTGCTCGCCCTGGCCCAGCTGGAGGACACCCCGATCACCTGGGCGATCCGCGCCGGCAGTGCCGGCCGCACCTACGGCGGCGGCGACGCGGACGCCCTGCCCGCACGCGGCGCGCTCGGTACCCGCCTGCGCGCGCACGTCGACTCCGACCGCATCCGCCTGCTGACCGGCTTCTTCGTCCACTCCGTCACCACGGACAGCGAGCAGGCAACAGTGATCAGCCGGGACCCGTCCGGAGCCGAGCAGTCCGTGACCGTGGACCGCATTGTGGCCGCCACCGGTTACCGGCCCGACCACTCCATCGCCTCCGAGCTGCGTCTCGACCTGGACCCGATCCTCGGCTCGACCAGGCAGCTCGCCCCGCTGATCGACCCCAACCAGCACTCCTGCGGCACCGTCCCGGCCCACGGCGCCGACGAGCTGGCGCACCCCGAGCCCGGCTACTACGCGGTCGGCGTCAAAAGCTATGGCCGGGCGCCGACCTTCCTGATGGCCACCGGCTATGAGCAGGTCCGCTCGGTCGTCGCCGCCCTGGCCGGCGATTGGGAGGCAGCGCGCAATGTCCAGCTCGACCTGCCCGAGACCGGCGTCTGCTCCTCCAGCCTGGCCGAGGCCCAGGAACAGCGCCTCGGCCTGGCCACCGGCATCAGCGGCGGCCTGCTGGCCGCCCCGCTCCCGCTGGCCACCGTCTCCGCCTCCAACGGCGGCGGCTGCTGCGGCTGAGAGCAGGGATCACCATGTCAGACGGATACCCCACCGCCGCCCAGAAGGAGCCTTGCGCCTCATCTGCGACCACGGCCGGCTGGACACCGAGCGGCTGGGCCGACACCTGGTCGGCGCCCGGCGATCGAGCACCAACCCGGGTTACGCCCGAGCGATCGCCCACATGGCAGGCACCCTGACCTGGCGCCTGCAAGCCCAGGGCTTCGTCACCGAAGCCGAGGGCGCCTGGGCGACGACGGCAAGCGGAAGGACCCTCATCTCCTGTTCCAGCGAGCGCGAATGAGCTCCACCGCCGAGACCGCCGCCCCCGACCTCGGGGGCGGCGGTCAGCCGCGTTTCCGGCACGGCTGGCAGATTGTCGCCGCACTGGCCGTCACCCAGCCCGCCGGCCATGGCGTGCTCTACTACGCCTTCTCGGTCTTCCTCGCCCCCATGGCCCGTGAGCTGCGCGCTTCCAATGCCCAGGTCGCTGCCACGCTCACCCTGTCGGTCCTGATCGCCATCTTCTCCGTCGCCGACAAGGCCCTGGCCCCGCTTGGAGCGGTCGCACTCGCCCAGGCCGTCGGCTATGGCCGGGTGATGGGTGTGGTGGCCCTGGCCTGCACGACCGCTGCGTTGACCCTGGTCGCCTACCATCGCGTATAATTTAGATAGATTTCGAAGTAAGGAGTCTCGTATGACCGCCGTGACGATCCAGTGCTGCGCGCCGATCGCGCGTGAGCCGCTGTCGGAGACCGACGCGGCCGAACTGGCGGTCATGCTCAAGGCGGTCGCCGACCCGGTACGGCTGCGCCTGCTGTCGATGATCGGCTCCCACGCCGGTGGCGAGGCCTGCGTGTGCGACCTGACCGACGCCTTCGACCTGACCGCCCCCACGATCTCCCACCACCTCAAGGTGCTGCGCACCGCCGGACTGATCAACAGCGAACGGCGCGGCACCTGGGTCTACTACTGGATCATCCCCGAAGCGGTGAACAAGCTGGGCGCCCTCTTCGCACCGCTGACCGAACCCGCCTCCAGCAGGCCGGTCGACCTGCAGCTCACCACCGTATGAGCGAGGCTCCACGCCCCGTCGACGTTCTGGTCATCGGCGGCGGCCAAGCCGGCCTGGCCGCCGGCTACTACCTGCGCCGGGCCAAGGCCGATTTCGTCATCCTCGACGCCCAGGATGCCCCGGGTGGGGCCTGGCGGCATGCCTGGCCGTCGCTGCGGTTGTTCTCGCCCGCCCAGTACAGCTCGCTGCCCGGCCGGATGATGCCCGTGCCCGCGGATGGCGGCTACCCCAGCGCCGCGGACACGGTCGCCTACCTCACCGACTACGAGCACCGCTACGCCCTGCCCATCGTCCGGCCGACCACCGTACACGCCGTACGGCGGGGCCACGAGCGGCTTCTGGTGGAGACCGATCACGGCACCTGGCACGCCCGGGTCGTGATCAGCGCCACCGGCACCTGGTGGCGTCCCCACGTCCCGCACTATCCGGGCATTCGCGACTTCCGCGGCGAGCAGCTCCACACCACCGGCTACCGCGGCCCCGAGCCGTTCGCGGGCAAGCACGTGCTGATCGTGGGCGGCGCCAACTCGGCCGCGCAGATCCTCGCCGAGGTCTCCACCGTCACCGGCACCACCTGGGCCACCCTTCGGCCACCCCGCCTGCTACCCGACGAGGTGGACGGCAGAGCGCTGTTCGACCTGGCCACCCGCCGCCACCGTGCCGCGCTCACCGGTGAGGCGACGACCGGGATCGGCGGCCTGGGCGACATCGTCGCAATACCCGCGGTCCGTGAGGCCCGCGACCGCGGCGTGCTCAAGGCCGAGCCGATGTTCAGCCGGATCATCCCCGAGGGCGTCGCCTGGCGCGACGGAAGCGCCCTGAGCTGCGATGTCATCATCTGGTGCACCGGTTTCCGTCCCACCCTCGGCCATCTGACCCCACTGCGCCTGCGCGGCCCAGATGGCATCATTCCCACCGAAGGCACCCGCGTGCTCGGCGAGTCTGGGCTGTATCTGCTCGGCTACGGAGACTGGACCGGCCCCGCCTCCGCCACGCTGATCGGCGCCGGCCGCACCGCCAAAGGCACCGTCACCGAGATCATGCGGCAGCTCGAAGTCTGATCACGACTCCTGGTGCCCGACGGGCACCGAGACGATCGTGGCGGCGGCCAGCAGACCGGGGATCACCGACAGCGCGATCGCCCACCGCACCCCAAGCAGAGCGACGAGCCCAAGGGCGAGCAGCGGCCCGAGCACCGCGCCCAGGTTGTCCATCATCCACTCGAAGCCGTATGCCCTGCCGTACGCCGAGGCGGGCACCACGTCGGCCAGCAGCGCATTGCGCGCCGGAACCCGCAGGCCGCGCGCGGTCCAGGCGACGGCTTTCAGCAGACCCACCTGTCAGACCGAGCCGGCGAAGCCGATCAGTGAGCCGAGCACGGCTGTGGTGGAATAGCCGCCGACCGCTACCGCCCGGCGCCTACCTGGATCATCGGCAAGGGCACTGCAGGCGAACCGGGCGGTGCCCGCCAGCGCGTCGGAGATGCCCTCGATCAGACCGAGTGCTACGGCGGGAGCGCCGAGTGTCGAGGTGAGCAGGCTCGGCAGCAGCGCGATCGGCGCGAGGCCTTCGGCCAGGTGATCCGGATCATCGTCGCCGCACCCGGCTCGGCGCTGGGCCGCTACCCCGAGGGCAACACCGGCCGCGCCACGGTTCCACTGACCCAACCCCAGCCGGTGCCCACGGATCTGGCCGCGCTGTTGGCGGGCTGAACCGCCTGCCCTCGCTAGCAGCGCAGGCAGCGCAGGAGGGGGTCCGTACGCACCGGGGTGAAGGGTGCCTGCCGACAGCCCGGGGTCACTCGTCCGACTGGAACTGATACGTGGCCGGAGGTGTGAACGACGGGTCGGGCTTGCCGTACATCAGGGCCACCTGTATGTGCGGCTTCAGCACGATCGCGGCCGGGTCGCCGCCGACCTGCTTGCCGTTGACATAAGCGGCCAGAGTCTTGCCGTTGCCAGTCTTAAGTGCGCCGATCTGGCTGGGGGTCAGGGTGACGCCCCACTGGGTGAAGACCTGGCCGAGGGTGTAGATATCGCCTTTGGCGTGGGCCTCGATGTGGATCACCGCGTGTCATGGGTGTGCAGGGCCGTCATGTCCCCCGTCCGGGGATCGATGCCGATGTCGGCGGCCACGGGGGCCGGTTTGCCGTCCACGAAGATGTGGAGGTGGGCGTGGTAATGCTCGACCATGCCCATCGGTCCAATGCTCAGGCCCGCCACTTTGACTCCGGGGTACGGATCGGCGGATGAGCCGCGCCATGGATGAAGGCGGCATGACCCACGTACGGCCTCGCGACGCTGGGCCACCTCGGCCTCATCTACCTGGCCACAGCGGTGTTCGCCGTGGGCGCGCTGGTGGCGCTCAAGCCGATGCTGCGAGCACGGCGAACCTGATCAGGGGGCGGAGAGAGTCGGGTCAGGCCTGGGCGGCGAGTCAGAGGGATCGCGGGCCCGCCGGAAGCGGCCGGACCGAACCGAGGGGCGCTGCAGTCCAGGTGGATCGGGCTTTCAGTGAGGGCGGGAGGGGTCATCGCCGGCCCCTGGGATGGGTTTCGCGCATCCGGACGGCGACGATCAGCCCTGAGGCCGCGGTGAGGGCGGCCACCGTCCAGATCGCCGCCGCGATGCCCCACAGGTCGGCGATGAGCCCGGCCAGCAGCGCGCCGACCGCGAAGCCGCCGTCGCGCCACAGCCGGTAGACGCCGACCGCCCGGGCCCGCCACGCCGGGTGGGCGACGTCGCCGATGACCGCCAGCAGCGTCGGGTACACCAGAGCCGTGCCCACCCCGAGCAGCACCTGCGCCATCGCCCACACGGTGAAGGTGTCGCCGAGGGCGACCGCGGCGATCGCCGCGGCCTGCAGCAGCATCCCTGAGGTGATCAGGTGCTTGCGGCCGATGCGGTCCGACCACCAGCCGGTGGCCATCTGCCCCACCCCCCACACGGCCGGATACAGCGCGCCCAACACCCCGATCTCCGCCACGCTCAACCCCCGGGCGGCGAAGATCAGCGGGAAGATGCCCCAGGCCAGAGCGTCGTTGAGGTTGTTGACCATTCCGGCCTGGCTGGCCGCCGACAACGACCGATCACCGACGCTGGTGCGCCAGGCGATCTGCCCGGTACTCAAATCCCCATGGTGATGGCCGCCGGTGGGATGAGCGGCGGCCTCCAGGCGGGCGTGCTCGCGGGTCTCGCGCACCACTAGGGTCGACAGGCCCAGGCCGAGCGCGGCGTAGGCAGCGCCCAGCAGGAACGGGGCCGGGCGCAGCCCGTAGGCCTCGGCCAGGTAGCCGGTGGCCAGTGCGGTGGCGGCGACCGCGCCGTACCCGGCGGCCTCGTTCAGCCCCATGGCCAGGCCGCGCCGCGCCGGCCCGGCCAGGTCGATCTTCATGATGATCGTCGTCGACCAGGTCAGCCCCTGGGAAGCGCCCAGCAGCACGTTCGCGGCCACGATCGCAGACCAGGACGGGCCCCAGGCCAGCAGCGCGGGCACCGGCAGCGCGATGAGCCACCCGGCCACCAGCACGGGTTTACGGCCGAAAGCATCCGACCATGTGCCGGCGAAGAAATTCGTGACGGCTTTGGTTGCGCCGAAGGCCAGGATGTAGGTGAGCGCGAAGGTAGCGGTCGACAGACCGAAGACGTCGTGGGCGAGCAGCGGCAGCACGATGCGCTCTTGGCCGAGCATGCCGCCGACCAGCGCGTTGACCGCGACGAGCAGGGTGAACTGGGCCAGGTTGGCGCGCAGCCCAAGCCGCAGAACCGCCGGGGAAGCGGTGGTCATGCTCCTTCCTCCAAAACCCGGCCAGTCGCTTTGGCCCAGTCGGCCGGGCCGCCGTCCAGCACCCGCACCTGGCGGTGCCCGGCGCGCTGTAGCAGGCTGGCGGCGGACATGGCGCGCTCGCCGTGCCCGCACATCACCACGGTCGGCTCGTGCGGCACCTGGCCCGCGCTGGTGGGCAGGTCGCCGAGCTCGATGTGTGCCGCCCCGGGGATGTGGCCGGCGGTGTACTCGCTGTCCTGGCGGACATCCAGCAGGCCCGCACGGTCGGTGGGGCCGATGCGGTCGGCGCTGATCAGGGGGATGGCGGTCGCCGGCCCGTCCCAGCTGCCCGCCAGCTCTCCGGCGCATGCCTCATACCCGATCTTCAATGCCTGCCAGAGAATCTCCTCGGCGTCCTGATCGGGGTTGCGGACGATGACGTACGGCCTGCCCGCATCCAGCAGCCAGCCCAGCCAGGTGGCGAACTGCTCGCGCAGCGGAATGGAGATCGCGCCGGGGATGTGGGCGGCGGCGAAGTCCCGCGCCGGCCGCACGTCGACCAGCGCCGCCCCGCCCTCCAGCAGGGCCCGCACGTGGGCGGTGCTGAGCGGTGTAAGACGGGGGTCGCCGACGATACCCGGGCCGCGGCGGTTGGCCTCGGCCAGGTGCAGGAAGTACGGCGGGAAGCTGCCCAGACCAGCCAGCAGCCGCCGGACGAAGGTCTCTTCGTCGGCTGCCTGCAGCAGTGGGTTGGCGGCCTTCTCGGCCCGGATCGTGGAGATCCGTTCGGCGCCGGGCGGCGCGGAGCAGAACGATCCGGCGCCGTGGGTGGGCCACACCGCGGTCTCCTCTGGCAGGGCGGCCAGACGGCGCAGCGACCGGTACTGGGCGCGGGCCAGTGGCTCGGTCCGCTCGGCGCCGGCCAGGTCGGTGCGGGCGGCCGAGCCGACGATGAGCGAGCCGCCGGTGAACACCCCGAGCGGGTGGCTGCCGTCCAGCAACAGAAAGGCCAGGTGCTCGCCGGTGTGGCCGGGCGTGGCCAGCGCGCGCAAGGACAACCCGCCCAGGTCGACCTCGTCGCCGTCGCGCAACCCGACATGGTCGAACGCGCGACCACCGGCCGCCGAGGCCAGCACCCGGGCGCCATCGGTGGCGGCCAGTTGGAGCGCGCCGGACAGGAAGTCGGCGTGCAGGTGGGTGTCGGCGGCGAACGCCACCCGCAGGCCACGCCGTTCTACCTCGGCGCGCAAGGCTCGCAGGTCCCGGCAGGCGTCCACGGCCAGCGCCCGCCCGTCGCCCAAGTCGACCAGGTAGGACGAGTTACCGAGCCCTTCGTCCACGATCGGAATGACCATATTGCCCTCCCAATTCACCTCTTATACACTATTCCATGGATTTATGGAGGAATATCAATGGGTGACGCAGTAGCCAAGGCGGCCCTGTTCGAGGGGTTCGCACAAGTCGGCAAGGCACTGGCCAGTGCCAAACGCCTGGAGCTGGTGGACCTGCTAGCCCAGGGGGAACGCTCGGTCGAGGCCCTGGCGCAGGCGGCAGGGCTGGGCCTGACCACGGCCTCCAACCACCTGCAGGTGCTCAAGCAGGCCGGGCTGGTCGCCACACGTAGGCAGGGGACCAAGATCTTCTACCAGCTGGCCGGCCACGACGTGGCCGCACTGTGGGCGCTGCTGCGCCAGGTCGGCTCCGCCCATTTGGCCGAGGTTGAGCGCGCCCGCGCCGCCTACCTCGGCCCCGGTGACACCGAAGAGCTCACCCGTGAGGAGCTGCAGCAGCGCATCGCCGAAGGCGGCGTCACGCTGATCGATGTGCGCCCAAGCCAGGAGTACGCGGCAGGGCACCTGCCCGGAGCGGTATCGATTCCGCTGGATGAGCTCGCCGAACGCCTGGCAGAGCTGCCCGGAGACGACACGATCGTCGCCTACTGCCGCGGCGCCTACTGCGTGCTGGCCCACGAGGCGGTACGCACGCTGACCGCCCGCGGCCGCCGCGCGGTCCGGCTGGCTGAAGGCATGCTCGAATGGCGGCTGGCCGACCTGCCCGTGGTGCGGTGACAGCGTGGCGATGAACCAGACACCCGCCAGCCCGGTCGGCAGCGCACCGGACAGCCCGCTGGTGCTGGACGGCGGCGAGCGCCGCTGCGTCCAACTGCTGATCGAGCTGCGCCGCCTCACCGAGCAGGCCGAGCCGGGCACCGTCATCCACCTGATCGCCGTCGACCCCGCCGCGCCGATCGACCTGCCCGCCTGGTGTCACCTGACCGGCCACACATATCTCGGGCCGCTTGCGGCATCGAAGCGCCCTACCTATGCCCTGCAGGTGCATACCACCCCTCGGGCGACACATGCGCAGGCCCCCTGGCGCCTTACCGACTAAGCGCGGCACGCCCACGGCCAGCAGGTGAGTACGGCGCACCCGCCCGACCAGGCAGGGCTGGTCAGATCCAGCCGATCCGCTGCTCCAGCAGTGCCTGCTGAGCGGGGTTGGCGGTCAGCTCCAAAGCACGCGCATCGGCCCTCTTTGCGTCCCTCAACATGCCCCAGGTCGCGCAGCAGCTCGGCACGGGCGGCGCAGGACAGCGGGTAGCGATCCAAAGCGCTGTGCAGGGCCTTCAGCCCGGCGATGGCGGCCTGCAGCTGATACGGCCCGGGTTGTGGTACTTGCGTGCGGTGCGGCTGAGCAGCTGAGTGGCCGCCGCGATCGCATCGCAGTCCCACAGGGAACGACCTTGATCGGCTGCAGCTGGGCCAGCTTGGTGCGGTATGTCGACTCCCGGCGCAGCACGTCCAAGCCGCGCCGGTGGGCCACGGTGAACAGCCAGGCGCCGGGCCGCTCCGGGATGCCCTCGACCGGCCAGCGCCGCAACGCCGGTTTGACAGCGTCTCGAACCAGGTCCTCAGCGGCGGAAAGTCGCCGAGAAGAGACGTCAGGGATGTGGCCAGCCGGCCCGCGTTCTCGCGCATCACGCGGGCCAGCGCCTCGCGCGTCAGCTGCTCGGTCATGACGCCGGGCGGATCTCCACCACCGGGCACGCCGACCACGACTTCGCCAGCCGCAGCGCCTCGTCCAGGTCGGCCAGCTCAGCCTCGACGTAGCCGCTGACGACCTCCTTGCCCTCGACGAACGGGCCGAGGGCATAGACATCGCTGCTATCCCGTATCGTGACCGCAATCTGGACGCCGCCCACCCGCACCGCCACCTGTGGGCTCGATCGTCGCGGCACGCACGGACGAAACCCACCCCGGGCAATGCATGGCGACCTCACGCACCGCCGATCTACGGACGTGACGCCACACCCAGGATGAAGAAGGAGACCGGTGTGCGGACCTTCGGAAGCAAGAATCGCTCCAGATGCTCCATGGTGAACCCGGCGCGCTCGATCAACGCGGCGCTGTCGCGGCCGGTGTGACAGCCGCCGGCCAGTCGCGGCCATATCGTGGCGTCCAGCAGGTCCTGCACCCGGGCCAGGCCGGGTGAATCAGCGCGGACATGTTCCAGAAAACGCAGCTGCCCGCCGGGCTTGAGCACCCGGTACATCTCCCGCAACGCAGCCGCCGGATCGGGCAGTGAGCACAGGACCAGCGACACCACTGCGGCGTCGAAGGTCTGGCCCTTTCCCGGAAGCCGGTCGGCGAGGCCACCGACCACCTCTACCGGGACCGGAGCCTCATCCGCGGCCGCCTGCGCGAGTCGGCGCAGCCGTGGTTCGGGTTCGACCGCGAGCACTCGGGCGACGGTCGGCGGATAGTGGGCGAAGGTCAGCCCATTGCCCGCACCCACCTCGATCACTTCTCCGGAAAGGTCGGCCAGCAGCCCCTGACGGAGCTCGGCCAGGCCGTGGTGTTCCATCATCTGGCTGATACGGGCGTAGAACCGAGCGAAGATCGGATGGTTCACGGGAGTCTTCGACATGACACCTTCCCTACTCATCGCCAGTTCACCAGGTCGCTGACAGCTCGGCTAACGGCTGGCGGGTTCCGTAATCGGGACCCGCAGGCCACGCGCGGTCCAGGCGGCCGCCTTCAGCAAACCGGCTTGCCAGACTGAGGCTCAGTCGGCGTCCAGCTCCGCGATCAACGTCTCGATGCGGGTGCGGATCTCGTCTTGCTACAGCGTGCTCGTCGAGCCCTGCGTGTGGGAGCCCGGCTGATCCCGTCGGGTCCGCCCCGGATGCTGCACGGCGACTGGACCGCTCGGCACGTCATCGCCAACGCCGGACGGGTGAGCGGGTTCGTCGATCTGGAGAGCGTACGAGGCGGTGATCCGCTGGCGGATGTGGCCGGCTGGTCCCTGCAGGAAGCACCTTCGCTGACCGGCGCACTGCTCACCGGCTACTTCGCGGTGCCTCCCGAGCGAGGCGTGGTGACCGCACTGGCCCTCTACCGCCTACGGATCGCCGGCTCGCTTCTGCGGTACCACGCGGCGCACGGCGACACCGCCGGAGCGCTGCTGCGTGCCCGCCAGATCGAGGCCGACCTCGCCGATCTCGCTGCTGATGACGCTCAGCCGATTCCCCGAGTCACACCACCGACCGACCCCTCGTCAAGGAGGAGACCGTGACCGTCATTCACGCCGCCGCCAGGCAGCGGCTGACCGCGGAGAACCGACCCAACGGCTGTCCCGCCTCCTCCGCCGGGATGTTCGTCATCCGGGCGGACGGCACGGCGCGCTTCGACCGGCACTATCACGACATCGGCGAATTCTGGTTCATCGCCAGCGGCAAGGGGACCGTGCCCGAGCGGCCGTGGACCGCGAAGACGAAGTGGGAGGCCTGTTCAGCTGCGGTCTCGCCCGTCAGTTCAACTACACGATGACTGTCCGCCTGCGCGCCGCCGACGCGCGGGCCGCGATCACCGCGGCCGAACAGGCACTCCTGGCCTACCAGGAGGGAGAAGAGTGGGCCTACGGGACCTGGGCGCAGATCCGCACCGGCATGGCTCACGCCTATCTCCTCCTGCATGAGCTGGACGCGGCAAGCGCCGCACTCGCTCCGGTGCTCGCCCAGCCACCCGCGCTCCGGCTGGCGACGGTGGTTACCCGGATTGCCGAGCTCGGCCGCCTTCTCACCCAGGCCCGCTACCGGGGCGATCCACTGGCACGTAGTCTGCGAGATCAGATCGATGAATATCAGATGGGGAAGCAGGCAACGCGGATACTGGAAGGCGGCGTAGGTGACCGAGCCTCGGATGCGTGATCACTGGTGGTGGCGGCCCGGCTGGCGAGTCGGCCGGCGGATGTACACCTTCCACACGACCTTCGAAGGCCAGCCCGAACTGCACCAGCTCGTCACCGGCTACCAGACGGCTCTGGACGGCCTCGGTGGCCTGGACATCATCCCGCTCGAATGGCTGCACCTGACCATGCAGGGGATCGGCTTCACCGACGAGGTGAACACCGGCGACGTCGACGCGATCGCCGCGGCGACCACATCCCGGCTGGCGTCCACAGCCCCGATCGAGCTGACCTTCACCCGCCCGGTCACCGATCCCGAGGCGCTCCAGTTCCACGTCCAGCCCGCCGACGCCATCGACAAGGTACGGCGAGCAGTCCGAGCCGCCATCGCGGAGGTGTGGGGTGAGAACCGGGTCCCCGACGGGGAGTCATGGACGCCTCATATGAGCATCGCCTACAGCAACGCGGACGGCCCCATCGAGCCATATGCCAAGGCTCTGGACAGCGTGGAGGCTGAGCCGGTCACGGTGACCGTGTCACAGATCCAGCTCATCGTCATCGACCGCGACGAACGCCTCTATCGCTGGGAAACGTACGCCACGCTCCCTTTCGGGAGTAGGGCATAGGAGCTTCTGCATGCCGAGTCCGCAGGTCGATCACCCCGCCATGTGCCTAATCCGTCCCTGCAAGCCAGCCAGCGATCACTAGCTGTCCTACCGGGCCTTAGGCGCTTTCGATCCGGCGCTGCCACCGGCCTGGTTGGCCCACCTCGCCATCAGTCTGGGCCACTTGGTCCGAGAACTCACCGGCGCGGGTTACACCGCAGGAGGCTGCCACCCACCCGCCAGTCGGGTACCTAACCTCTCAGGTCAGTACACCTAGGGCGTGTTTCAATGTGGCCACAACCACTCGTTGATACAGGCGATGTGCAGGGTCGCCTCGTAGCGGACGGCGAGCTTGTCGTATCTGGTCACGACGGCCCGGTTGCGCTTGAGCCGGTTGATCGCGCACTCCACGGCATGGCGTTCGCGGTAGTCGGTCCTGTCGAACTTGAGTGGCCGGCCGCCCCGCGAACTGCGGTTGAGCCGGTGGGCGGCCTGGTCCTTCTTCTCCGGGATCGTGCACTTGATGCCGCGCCTGCGCAGGTAGGCGCGGTTGGCGCACGAGGAGTAAGCCTTGTCCGCCCGGACCCGGTCCGGCCGGATACGCGGACGGCCTCCACGTGGCCGGGGGCACCCGGATACCCTCCAGCACCACCTTGAACTGCGGCGAGTCACCCCGCTGCCCGGCAGTGATCACCAGCGACAGCTGCATCTGGCCCTGTTCCACGGCCAGATGCAGCTTGGTGGTCAGCCCACCACGCGACCGCCCAAGCCCGTGATCCGCGGGTTCGCGGCGCACCCCACCCGGCGGCTCCTTCTGCTCATCCCCCTTTTTCTGCTCATCCCCCTTTTTCGCGCACCGGCGGCATGCTGGTGCGCGCCGGAGATGGTCGAGTCGATCGAGACATCCCAGATGATTAAGCCCTCGGAGTGGCCTGGGTCTGCAGATTGGTCACGATAAGTGCCCAGATCCCATCGCGCTGCCAGCGGCGGAACAGCCCGTACACCGTTTCCCACTTGCCATACCGCTCGGGCACATCCCGCCAAGGCGCCCCGGTCCGGGTCCGCCATCGGATCCCATCAAAGCCTCGGCAGGGGGCCGTCGCCTTTAGGCGGCGGGGAATGCCGTCCCCGCCGGGATGTCTTTCCGGTCTTTCCCCGGACCTGGGGCGGGCAATGCCGTTACATTGAGCGGGTGGCTCCTCGGGTGCGTCCCTTTTCCAGCACGGCGTCTGCCCTCGAATGCCGCGGCGTGTGCCGCCCCAGGTGCCGCCGCCCGGTCCTGGGGGATCGCGTCACGGTGCGCCGTGCGGAGGTGCTCCGGGCCAACCTGGAGGAGTTGATCGGCGTCCCGGTGAGCGGCCGTGCGTAGGTCCTATAAGTTCCTGCTGCGCCCCACCCGCCACCAGCAGATCGCGCTGGCCGCCTGTCTGGAGGACCACCGGGTCCTGTACAACGCGGCGCTGGAGCACCGGCGCACCGCCTACCGCAGGGCCGGGGTCACCGTCCGCTACGGCGACCAGTCCGGCGAGCTGAGGCACATCCGCGCCGACGACCCCGACGGGCAGGGCCGCTGGTCGTTCTCCTCCCAGCAGGCCACCCTGCGCCGCCTGCAGGCGGCGTTCACCGCCTTCTTCACCCGGGTCCGCTCCGGCCGCGCGCCCGGGGTTTCCGCGGTTCAAGGGGCGCGGCCGGTTCGACACCGTGACCTGGCCCAGGGACGGCGACGGCTGCCGGTGGGACGCCCAGCCGCACCACCCGGCCGCCACGTTCGTGCGGCTGCAGGGCATCGGGCAGGTGCGGGTGCACCGGCACCGCCGGGTCAAGGGCCGGGTGAAGACGATCAGCGTCACACGGGAGGGCTCCCGCTGGTTCGTGGTGTTGTCGTGCGCCGAGGTGCCCGCCGAGGTGCTGCCCGCCACGGGCGCGGCGGTCGGGATCGACATGGGGGTGGCCTCCCTGGTCACCACCTCAGATGGCGACCCCGTCGACAACCCGCGTCACCTGGCCGCGTCCGCGGATCGGCTCGCGGCGGCACAACGCGCTCTGGCCCGCAAAGAACGCGGGTCCACCCGGCGGCGGAAGGCCGTGGCCCGCCTTGCCGCGCTGCATGCGAAGGTGCGCCGCCAGCGGCTCGATGGCGCGCACAAGGCCGCGCTCGCGCTGGTCGGCGGCTATGACGTGATCGTGTATGAGGACCTGCGGATCGCGAACATGACCCGCAGCGCGTCCGGCACTCTCGAGGCGCCCGGCACGAACGTCGCGGCCAAGTCCGGGTTGAACCGGTCGATCCTGGATGCGGGTTGGGGGGTGTTCCTGCGGGTCCTCGCGGGCAAGGCTGAAAGCGCCGGTCGTGAGCTGATCGCAGTCAACCCCGCCAACACCTCCCGCACGTGTGCCCAATGCGGGCACTGCGCTGCGGAGAACCGTGTCAGCCAGGCGGTGTTCCGGTGTACGGCGTGCGGGCATGCCGCGCACGCCGATGTGAACGCGGCCCGCAATATTCTCCGGGCAGGGCTTGCCCTTCGTGAGGCCGCGAAAGCGGCTTAGCGAGAAGCCGCTCCCTTCAGGGAGCGGAGGAGTCACTGATGAGCTGCCGCTTCGTCCACTTCGGTGGCCGACCCGACTTCTTCCCCACCGGCAGCAACGACTCCAGGACCGCCCACTGCGCGGCGGTCAAATCACCACGACCCACACCAAGATCATCCCAGATGGATTACTCGGGCGATCCACTGCTCACAACAGGCCCTAACGTTGGCCCATGTCCGAAATGCCATCACGGGTCGAACTGCGCCCGCTCACCCTCTCCGACCAGGACGAGTTCTGCTCACTCGTGCAGGCCAGCGCTGAGCTGCACCTGCCATGGATGCAGCTGCCCGCGACCGTGGAGGAGTTCCAGGTCTGGATGCGCCGCTTCGACGATGGCACCAACCTGGGCTTTCTGATCCGTGTCCGGGAGACCGGCGCAGCCGCCGGCATGGTCAACATCAACTCGATCATCCGGGGCCGCTACCAGGGCGCGTCCCTCGGCTATGCGGCCTTCGCCCCGTCCGCGGGGCAGGGTTACATGACCGACGGGCTCACCGTCACCCTGCAGCACGCCTTCACCGACCTGCGGCTCCACCGGCTGGAGGCCAACATTCAGCCAGCGAACAAAGCATCCCTGGCCCTGGCTCAGCGCCTGGGCTTCCGTTACGAAGGGCTGTCGCCCGCCTACCTCTACATCGACGGGGCCTGGCGCGACCATGAACGCTGGTCCATCACCGCACCAAGCCCCTGGAAACCCGATCCCTCCCTTCCAGGGGTATGAGCCGCACGGCGCCGCTTATGAAACACGTCCTAGCTTGATCTTTAACCTTGGTGGCCTGCGAGGCCATCTCAGATTTCTCAATGAGACAGCCCTTGGTTGATCATTCTTCTTGTCTAGGGAAGAAGATCAATAACCAAGGGCTGTCTGCATGACTAGTGCCGCATCAGGCAACGTTCGCCCCGTTGTGACGTGTCGTCTGGTTGCGGTACCGGGCGGCGCTGGGCGGTCAGAATGGTCCCGTGGCTG